>JAKSLT010000020.1 GCA_024401055.1 Bacteroidaceae bacterium
GGTACTTCCATCAGTGGGAATTAGCGGTTGGGCTCGCGGAGCCAGTCCATTGTTTTCCAGTCCTTGCGGTAGTCGCCGGTGCCGTACACTATTTCGTCGTCGTAGAGCGTCTTGGCGATGGCGTCCAGTGCGGGCTTCTGGGTGGAAGCGTAGGAGGAATTGTAGGGCGTGAGGTTATACACGAGCAAGGCGCCGTACTTCTGCTTGCGTACAAACTGCATGTTGCTCTCTACGCTCCAGGGAGAGTTCATACTGATGGAGTTCACGCCTTGCTGGGCCTTGGTGATGCCGGGATAGAAGCGGGCCTGGTCGGTGTTGACATTGTAGTTGGAGAGTACAAAGTCGAGGTACTCGCCGGGGTTGTGGCCGTCCACGGCTACGAGGCTGGAGATGCCGCCCCAGCGATAGATTACCGTCCAGCGGTCGGGGCCGATGGCCTGCTTCACGTCATAGATGAAGCGTGAGGCTGCGCTGTAGGAATTCTGCACGAAGCCCTTTGCGGTGCCCTGGGTGCCGTAGTTGGAGTATTCGTCGTCGAAGAAGACGCCGTCAAGGTTGTACTTGGCGCAGGTGTCGGCGATGGCCTGGGCAAAGGCCTTGGAGCGCTCGGGGCCGAGGTTGCAGATGCCGGAGCAGTCGTGGTTGCCGAGGATGGAGAGGAGCACCTTAATGCCTTTTTCCTTCAGCGGCTTGATGTACTTGTCGGCGTGGAGGAGGATAGGCTCCACGTTCTCGTTGTTGTGGAGATAGACGACGTCCTCTTTCTGGCTGTAGTTGATGTTGGAGGAGAAAAGGACAACGGCGTCGAAGAGGTACTTGCCCGTCTTCTTCAGCGTATAGTTGAGCGTGACGAGAGGGTTGACGTTGTTCACTTCGAGGCAGTTGAATACGATGGGTGCGGGCTCGCCGTCGGCATACTTCTGCACGAGGTTGGCGGGCTCGTTGGAGAACTCGACGCTGGTGATTTCCTTCACGGGATAGGTGACTGCGGTGTTGTTGGCCTTCGTCAGGCGCAGGTCGTTGTTGCTGTTGGCGAAGCGGAAAGTCTTCACGTCGCTGGTGTTGAAGGCGGCCTGATTGCCGTAGTTGATGGTGATACTCTGAGCGAAGGCGGCGGAGAGTGACAGACCGATGGCGCAGGCCAGCGTAAGGAATAAGTTTTTCTTCATAGTTGTAGAGGTATAGAGAGGTTTGTATTTACCAAAGGATGGGTGTCTGGCCGTGGGCCTGGAGATAGTCGTTGGCCAGCGTGAAGTGGTGGTTGCCGAAGAAACCGCGGTAGGCCGAGAGGGGCGAGGGGTGGGCGGACTGCAGCACGAGGTGGCGCTTGCGGTCGATGAAGGCGCCCTTCTTCTGCGCGTAGGAGCCCCAGAGGATGAACACCAGCCCTTCGCGCTCCTCGGCCAGACGGCGCACGGCGGCGTCGGTGAACTGTTCCCAACCGTGGCCGGCGTGCGAGGCGGCCTGGTGGGCCCGCACGGTGAGGGTGCTGTTGAGGAGCAGCACGCCCTGTTGGGGCCACGACGACAGGGGGTGGGCGGGACGGCCGAGGTCGGCGGCTATCTCCTTATATATATTTAGGAGCGAGGGCGGGTAGGGCTGTCCGTCGGGCACGGAGAAACATAGGCCCTCAGCCTGTCCGGGCTCGTGGTAGGGGTCCTGCCCGAGGATGACCACCTTCACCTGACTGAACGGGCAGCAGTCGAAGGCGCGGAATATCTGCCCGGCGGGCGGGTAGCACGTGCCAGCGGCGTATTCGGCCTTGACAAACTGTGTCAGGGCCTCAAAGTAAGGCGCGTCAAACTCGGGCTGAAGCCGTTGCTGCCAACTCTGTTCTATTCTTACCTTCATATTCTTGAGTATCTACTCCCCGCCCTTTAGGGAGGGTTGGGGGAGGGTCTGAGCCTTTTATTCCAGATACGTATATCCGTACAGGCCGGCGCGGTAGTTGGAGATGAACTCCTTGCCCTCTTCGTGGGTGATGCGCTTCTCCTTGATGGCCTTGCTCACCCAACTCTCGAGGCGGCGCACGAGGGCCTTGGGGTCGTACTGCACGTATTCCAGCACGTCGGCCACGGTCTCGCCGTCGATGGTCTTGTCGATGCTGTAGCCTTCGTCGTCCACGCTAATGTGCACGGCGTTGGTGTCGCCGAAGAGGTTGTGGAGGTTGCCGAGGATTTCCTGATAGGCACCTACGAGGAACACGCCGATGTAGTAGTGTTCGCCGGGCTTGATTTCGTGCAGGGAAATGTAGTTCGTCTGCTGGTTGCCGTTGACGTAGTTCACGATTTTGCCGTCGGAGTCGCAGGTGATGTCCTGCAGCGTGGCGGAGCGGGTGGGCCGCTCGTTGAGGCGGCTGATGGGCATCACGGGGAAGAGCTGGTCGATGCCCCAGGAGTCGGGCAGCGACTGGAAAAGGGAGAAGTTGCAGAAGTATTTCTCCGACATGCGCTTGTCGAGGGAGCGCAGTTCGTCGGGCACGTGTTTCTGGTGGTGGCAGAGCTCGGCTATCTCGCTGCTGAGGCTCCAGTAGATACTCTCAATCTGCGAGCGTGTCTTCAGGTCGATGATGCCGTGGCGGAAGAGGTCGAGGGCTTCCTCGCGGATGTCCTGGGCGTCGTGCCAGTCCTCCAGCATGGAGCGCGTGGAGAGTTTGTCCCAGATGTCGGTGAGGTCGCGCACCAGCTGGTGGTCGTCGGCCGAGGCCTCGAAGTCCTCCCGCATGTGGGGCACGTCCACTGTCTCCAGCACGTCGAGGATGAGCACGGAGTGGTGGGCCGTCAGTGAGCGGCCGCCCTCGGTTATGATGTTGGGGTGGGGTATGCCGTTCTTATTGGCGGCGTCCACGAGGTTATACACGCAGTCGTTGACGTATTCCTGAATGCTGTAGTTCACGCTGCTCTCCGAGTTGCTGGAGCGGGTGCCGTCGTAGTCCACGCCGAGGCCGCCGCCGCAGTCCACGAACTCGATGTTGTAGCCCAGAGTGTGGAGTTGCACGTAGAACTGTGCCGCCTCGCGCAGCGCCATGCTGATGCGGCGTATTTTGGTAATCTGCGAGCCGATGTGGAAGTGGATAAGTTTGAGGCAGTCGTGCATGCCGTAGCGGTCGAGGATATCCAGGGCGCGCAGGAGTTCGGTGGAGTTGAGGCCAAACTTACTGGCATCGCCGCCGCTCTCCTCCCATTTGCCGGCACCGGAGCTTGCGAGCTTGATGCGCACGCCGAGGTTGGGACGCACGCCGAGTTTCTCGGCCGTGCGGGCGATGATGTCGAGTTCGGGGAGCTTCTCGATGACGAGGAACACCCTCTTGCCCATTTTCTGGGCCAGCAGTGCCAGTTCGATGTAGTTCTGGTCCTTATGCCCGTTGCAGATGATGAGCGAGTCGCTGTCCATGTTCGTGGCGAGCACGGCGTGGAGTTCAGGCTTCGAGCCGGCCTCAAGTCCCAGGTTGTAGCGCTTGCCGTGGGAGATGATTTCCTCCACGACGGGGCGCATCTGGTTCACCTTAATGGGGTAAATAATAAAGTGTTCACCCTTGAATTCGTATTCTTTCTCGGCTTTCTGGAAGCACTCGGCAGTCTTCTCGATGCGGTTGTCGAGGATGTCGGGGAAGCGGAGCAGCACGGGGGCCGTGATGTCGCGACCGGCGAGGTCGTCCACCACTTCCTTCAAATCCACCTGTACGGAGTTTTTCCGCGGGCACACGTAAACGTTACCCTCCTGGTTGATGCCGAAGTAGTTTACGCCCCACCCCTTGATGTTGTAGAGCTCCTCAGAATCTTCTATTCGCCACTTTCGCATGGTTCTTTGTTTTTTAGGACAACGGATTATGGATAACGGACAACAGACAATGGACAACAGACAACGGACAACAGACGGCTGTCAACTATCAACTGTCAACTATTCACTGTCAACTTAATCTTTTCCACCAGTCGGTTCACCTTTTCCTCTTCGTTGAGTACGTCGATGGGCAGCACGTGCTGGGCTTGCAGGTAGTAGGGCTCGCGCTCCTTCAGCTGTTCCTCAATGAAAGCCTTGAGTTCCTCTTCGCTCTTGCCTTCCAGCAGTGGCCTTACGCCGCGGGAGAGGCGTATGTGCTCTTGCAGAGTCTCAATCGAGGCTTGCAGGTAGATGGTCGTGCCCACCTGATTCATGTATTCCATGTTCCCGCTGTGGCAGGGCGTACCCCCGCCGAGGCTCAGCACGATGTCCTCAAACTCTGCCACCTCGCGCAGCATGTTGGCTTCGCGGCGGCGGAACACGTCCTCGCCGTCCTCGGCAAACATCTGGGGTATGCGTTTGCGGAAGCGCTCCTCGATGTACCAGTCCAGGTCGTAGAAGCGGCAGCCCAAGGCCTTGGCCAAGGGGCGGCCCACGGTGGTCTTGCCGGAACACATGTAGCCTAAAAGGATAATGCTGCGCATAATAGAAGCCTCACCCCCGGCCCCTTCCCGAGAGGGAGGGGAGGTTTTTGAGGTTATTAGGTTATAAGGTTTTGAGGTTATGAACTCATTCCCCATTCTATTCCCCGCCTCGCTTGAAAAGCGACCTCCTGCCCTTTAGGGAGGGGTGGGGAGGGGCTGAAGGGGTTAGGGAAGGTCTTTTACTTCTTCTTTATTATTGCCAGACACTCCTCTTTCGTCAGTTCGGCGGCACGGGCGCCCTGGCTTTTCGTTATTTTATAGTTCTTTCCCTTATAGCATATATAGGGGCCGAAGCGTCCCTTGCGCACTTCCAGCTCCGGCTCGTCGTCGAAGGTCTTGATGTGGCTGGCCTTCTCGGCTTCGTTGGCGGCCTTCAGCAAGGCGGCGGCGCGCTTGATGTCTATCTCCAGCGGGTCTTCGTCCTTGGGAATGCTGACGTACTTCTTGTCCATCTGCACGTAGGGGCCGTATTTTCCGTTGGCCACGCGCACGGGCACGCCGTTGATGGTGCCCAACTGGCGGGGCAGTTGGAAGAGTTGCAAGGCCTCCTCCAGCATGATGGTGTCGATGCTCTGTCCGGGTTTCAGGCTGGCAAAGCGGGGTTTGGTCTCTCCCTCGGTGGTAGAGCCTATCTGCGCCAGGGGGCCGTATCGGCCAATCTTCACGCTCACGGGCTCACCCGTCTTGGGGTCGGTGCCCAGCAGGCGTTCACCTACGCGGTGTTCCGAGCGCTGCTTCAGGGAATCCTCCACGGTGTCGTTGAAACCGCCGTAGAAGTCCTTGATGAGGCCCGTCCATTCCTTCTCGCCCTCGGCTATGGAGTCGAAGTCCTTCTCCACGTTGGCCGTGAAGTTGTAGTCCATTATCTCGGGGAATCCCTGCAGCAGGAAGTCCGTCACCACCGAGCCTATGTCGGTGGGGCACAGTCGGCTTTTCTCCGCTCCTACGATTTCTGTGGTGGTGGAGTGTCTTGTCTTGCCGTCAGCGGTGAGCGTTATGACGTCGCAGGGACGCTCCTCTCCGGGCTTGTCGCCGCGCTGCACGTATTCGCGCTGCTGTATGGTGCTGATGGTAGGGGCGTAGGTGGAAGGTCGGCCTATGCCGAGTTCCTCGAGTTTGTGCACCAGGGTGGCCTCGTTGTAGCGTGGCGGAGCCTGCGGGTAGCGTTGCTGTGCCATGATTTGCTCCACTTCCAGCACTTCGCCTTCCTCCGTGGCCGGCAGCTGGCGATGGAACATCTCTATCTGCTCGCTCTGCGGGGCGTCTTCATAGAGTTTCAGGAAACCGTCGAAGGTCACCACCTCGCCGGCGGTGACGAACTGCTCCTCCTTGCCCTCTATCTCCACGGTGATGGTGGTGCGCTCCAGTTCGGCGTCGCTCATCTGGCAGGCCATTGTGCGCCGCCAGATAAGTTGGTAGAGTCTCTGCTCTTGCAGTGAACCCTTGATGGAGGTTTTGTCCATGTATGTGGGGCGTATGGCCTCGTGAGCCTCCTGTGCGCCCTTGCTGCTCGTATGGTAGGTGCGGCGCTTGTGGTATTCTTTGCCCAGCGTGGCCTCAATCTCCTTGCCCGTGGCGTTCAGGCAGAGCGTACTCAGGTTCATGGAGTCGGTACGCATGTAAGTGATGTGTCCGCTCTCGTAGAGGCTCTGCGCGATGCGCATGGTGAGGGCCACGGGGTAGCCCAGCCTTCTCACGGCCTCCTGTTGCAGCGTGCTCGTGGTGAAGGGCGGTGCCGGGGAGCGCTTGCCGGGTTTCTTCTGTACCTCCGTCACGCGGAAGGTGGCGCCGTAGCAGCTCTTCAGGAAGGCTTCCGCCTCACTTTCCGTATCGAAGGTGCGCGAGAGGTGACAGGGCAGTTTGCCGCCGTTGGGCAGCAGGAAGTCCGCCGTCACGCGGTATGTCGGATCATTCTTGAAGGCAGCAATCTCTCTCTCCCTCTCCACGATAAGCCTCACGGCCACGCTCTGCACGCGGCCTGCCGAGAGGTTGGGCCTTACCTTGCGCCACAGCACGGGGCTCAGCTTGAAGCCTACCAGACGGTCGAGCACGCGGCGGGCCTGCTGGGCATCCACGAGGTGGAGGTCAATGGTGCGGGGCTTCTCAATAGCCTCCAGGATGGCGGGCTTCGTGATTTCGTGGAACACGATGCGGCGCGCCTTCGTAGGGTCGAGTTTCAGCACTTCGGCCAGGTGCCACGCGATGGCTTCTCCCTCGCGGTCTTCATCGGATGCCAGCCAGATGGTGGCGGCTCCCTTGGCCGCTGCGCGCAGTTCGCTCACCACGTGTTTCTTGTCGGCCGGTATCTCATATTCGGGAAGAAACGATTCGAGGTCAACGCCGAAGTTCTTCTTCTTAAGGTCGCGGATGTGACCGAAGGAGGACATCACCTTGTAGTCTTTTCCAAGGAATTTCTCGATGGTCTTCGCTTTGGCGGGGCTCTCCACGATGACCAGGTTGTTTATGGGCATAAAATAATATGAATTTATACTGTTATGAAATAGAATTTGCAAAAATCGCTGCGAATTTACGAATAAAAGCGCGAAATGCCAAGTTTTAAGGGCACCGAATGCAAAAAAAAGTATTTTTTTCCCCGCAGACGCAAGGAGAAGTGGCAAAAGCAGGTTGGCGGGCGGTGTTTTATGAACGTGAGGAGCGCTGGCGGGAAGCAGGCCGGCGCACGGCATAAGTTCCCGGGGGCGGAACAACGGCCTGACGGCATCGCCATGCCGCTCTTCCGCCGGGAGCGAACGGAGGAAAAGCCGGAGCCGGAGCCGAAGGCGTTGTTCTTAGTCGGCATTTAGTCATCATGGCCACAGTAGTGACCGATATATGGCCACAGCTGTGGCTAAGTATGCGTCACAACTGTGGCTAAGTATGCGTCACAGCTGTGGCCAAGACGAACGGGTCGGAGGAAGCGCGGGCGGAAGCGGCGTAAAAGCATTGGGAAACAGTATTATAACTCACAAAAAAGGCTCCGGAACGAAGGGAACGGTTCCGAAGCTTTTTTCTACCTCCTTGCGAGGCTCTTTACTTTTGACATTTCATCACTCCGGCTTTTATCTTTCTTGCCGAAGCCGATGAAGGAAGACGTGCGGCCTATGAGCGTGCGCGATATACGCCGCCGGGGAGAACCGTGACGAGGCCCTGCATCTCGAGGTCGGTCATTTCGGCGCTCACCTGGAAGGCGGGGAGGCCGGTGGCGGCGGCGAGTTGGTCGGGGGTGAGGCCCTCGGTGCCCTGCAGCGCCTGGAGCAGCGTGCGACCCTCGGCGGAGAGACCGGCATCGGGGGCAAAGAGCGACTGCTGCACGGCGTCGGTAGCGGCAACGGGCTGCCAACCGAGGGCAAGGAGGAGGTCGGTGGCGTCGGTAAAGGCGCGGGCGCGGCCCTCGGCGATGGCGCGGTTGCAACCCTCCGAGGCGGCATCGGTGAGGCGACCGGGACAGGCGAAGACGGGACGTGCGTAGTCGCGGGCCCGCTGCAGGGTAATCATACTGCCGCCCTCGCGTGCGCTCTCGATGACGAGGGTGCAGTCGGCCATGCCGGCCACGATGCGGTTGCGGCTCACGAAATTGTAGCGCTCGGGTTCGGTGCCGGTGAGGTACTCGGTGAGGAGGCCGCCCTGGCGTGTCATCTTCGCCGCCGTGTCCTTGTGGGGGTAAGGGTAGATGCGGTCGAGGCCGTGGGCCAGTACGCCGACGGTATTGAGGCCCGCGTCAAGGGCTCCGCGGTGGGCGTGGATGTCGGTGCCGTAGGCGAGGCCGCTGATGATGAGGGCGTTGGGCAGGAGGCGGGCGATGTCGGCCGTGATGCGGGCGCAGAGGTCCTTGCCGTAGGGCGTGATGCGGCGGGTGCCCACAATGGAGATGACGTGGCGGCAGTTGAGGTCGGCCTGGCCGAGATAGAAGAGCACGAGGGGCGCGTCGGGGCAACTGATGAGGCGCTGGGGATAGGCGGCGTCGCCATAGCATAGCGTCTGTATGTTGTGGTCGCGGCAGAAGGCGAGTTCGCGCTCCAGGAGTGCGGGCTGGGGCGCAGAGCGTTCCGTCTGGCGGCGCACGCGGGCGGCGAGGGATTCGGGGAGAGAGGCCACGGCTTCAGTGCCGCGGAGACGGGTGAAAAGGGCTTCTATCATAAGGCGGAGGGGAGGGGTTTCTGGGCAAGGTATTCGGCACCGAAGCGGCAGCGGAGGCAGTCGCGGCGGTCGCAATAGGCGTGGCGGAGTTGGATGAGGGCCTGCGAGTCGGCGGCAGAGGCGACGGTGAGGGAGGCGAGGCGCCAGGAGCGCGTGATGTTGTTGTTCTCGGCCGGCAGACTCTCCAGGAGGGCGAAGGCACGTTCCATGCGCTCGTCGTCGTTGTGGGAACGGCCGTGGGCAAAGAGGATGGGGGCGGCCACGTTGACGAGAAGGAGTGTGATACTGGCCTTCTGCAGTTGCGGCAGTGCCGTGGCGAAGAGCTGGCGCACGGCATCGGTATCGGGAGTCTGGAGAAGGGGCGAGAGGGCGAGGTGGGCTTCGTGGTAGAGGCGGGCGAGCTGGAGCAGACGCACATGGGGGAAGTTCTGGGGGCGCAGGCGGAGGTAGCGCCACTGCTCGGGCGGCAGAGAGATGAGGCCGAACTTGCTCTGGAGGAAATTCCATTCGCGCTGCCACAGGGCGGCGGAGGAGGAACCGGTCTTTCCCTCGGCGGCCTTCAGCGCACGCGGCAACAATCCCGCCGTGCCGAGGAAGAAAGCCTCCACCTGCTCGAGGTTGTCGCGGTGCTTTCCCACCTGCGAGAGGTCTATGCCGGCGGCCCACTGCTCAAAGGCGTCGCTGTTGATGCCGAAGCCCAGGCCGCGGGCGAGGGCGATGAAGAAGGTGCGCTCCCAGTCGCCGCCGGTCTGCTGGAGCCAGCGGTCGATGCGCTCCGTCTTTTGCTGGAGGCGCTCCACGGTGAGGGCGTTGAGCCACGCGTGCACCTTTATCTGCGCCACGTGGGGGATGATGCGGTAGCAGGGCGGGTAGGCCTCCTGCGCCATCAAGGCGGAGAAACTCTCGGCCACGTCGTGGGGCGCGGCAATCACCGTTTGCGGCAACACGCGGCCGGAGGCGAGCTGCACATCAGTGTCGGCGTCGCCTACGACGTGGAGCACCACGTTGTCGTAGGCCTTGTCCTCCTGATGACCGTGGCGCAGCCAGTCGGACGACTTGAGATGCACCTCCACGTTGCCCACCCACTCCTGTCCGCCGATGATAATCTTGGCATTGAAGAAGTCGGGGCCGGAATCGTGGTTCCACAGGCCGGGGTCGAGCACTTCAAGGCGCTCGCCGCGGGTGGTGAGAAGCGGGATGGGGAAGAGGCGGTGCTTCCACGTGTATTGCAGGAGTTGCTCGGTCATAAGGAGAGGAAAGAAAGGGGTTTTGTGCAGGGGAGAAGACAATTAAAAGGGAATTACGGGACAAAATTACTGTTTTTCGCTGAAATAGCAAAGAGCGACAGGGCGTTACTTGGCCGTGTGGCGTCTTTTTTGTATTTTTGCGCTTGAAATGAAGACTTTTGAAGAACTGGGCGTGAGCGCAGAGTTGCGCCGCGCCATTGAAGAATTAGGTTTTGAGGCCCCCATGCCCGTGCAGGAGGCCGTCATCCCCGTGCTCCTCACCGAACAGCGCGACATCATCGCCCTGGCACAGACGGGAACGGGCAAGACCGCTACGTTCGGGCTGCCGCTGTTGCAGAAGTTGGGTGCCCCCTCCAACTCCCCCTTTGGGGGAGAGTTCAACGAGGGACTCAATGGCTGTGAGCTCTCCCCCAAAGGGGGAGCGGGGAGGGGGCTTATCCTTTCTCCCACGCGCGAGCTCTGCGTGCAGATAGCCGGTGATTTGCAGGCCTACGCCAAGTATATGCCGGAGGTGCGCATCGTCTGCGTGTATGGCGGAGCGAACATTTATCCGCAGATAAAGGAACTGGAACAGGGGGCCGACATCATCGTGGCTACCCCCGGCCGGCTCATCGACCTGATGGAGCGCGGCGTGGCCGACCTCAGCGCCGTGACTAACGTGGTGCTCGACGAGGCAGATGAGATGCTCAATATGGGATTCTCGGAAAGCATCGACCGCATCCTGGAAGGCGTGCCGCCTACCCGCACGACGTGGCTCTTCTCCGCCACGATGAGCCGCGAGGTGGAGAAAATAGCGAAGAACTATCTTCAGGGCCACCGCGAAATAGTGGTGGGCTCAAGGAACGAAGGCGCCGAGAACGTCAACCATATATGCTACATGGTGAAGGCTGCCGATAAGTATCACGCCCTCAAGCGCCTCGTGGATTACCACCCGCATATCTATGCCATAGTCTTCTGCCGCACGCGCCGCGAGACGGCAGAGGTGGCCGCTGCCCTCATCCGCGATGGATACAGTGCCGAGGCCCTGCACGGCGACCTTTCGCAACTGCAGCGCGACCAGACGATGCTCAAGTTTCGCGAGCACCAGACGCAACTGCTCGTGGCCACCGACGTGGCAGCACGCGGCCTTGACGTGGACGACCTCACCCACGTCATCAACTACGGCCTGCCCGACGACGTGGAGAACTACACCCATCGCTCCGGTCGCACAGGCCGTGCCGGCAAGAGCGGCACCTCCTTATCTATAATACACGTGCGCGAGAAGCATAAGGTGCGCCTCATAGAGAAAACCATCGGCAAGGCCTTTAACATGGCCGAACTTCCCGAACCTAAGGATATATGCCAGCGCCAACTCTTCCGCGTCATCGACCAACTGGAGAAGACCGTGGTGGACGAGGAGCAGATAGCCCCTTTCCTGCGCGAAGTGATGGGCAAACTGGAGTGGCTCTCCAAAGAAGACATCGTGAAGCGTCTCGTACAGCAGGAGTTCGGCCGCTTCGTCAGTTATTATGCTCAGGAAAAGCCGATAGAGGCCCCCTCCAACTCCCCCTTTGGGGGAGAGAGTAAAAAGGGCTCAAATCGCTCTCTGAGCTCTCCCCCAAAGGGGGAGCGGGGAGGGGGCTCCGTTTACACCCGTCTGTTCCTCAACTTTGGTAAGAAGGACAAGTTTTACGCCCGCGACGTCATCAACCTCGTCAACCGTTATGTGAAGGGCCGCGTGGATATCGGCCACATAGAACTGGCGGACCGCTTCTCACTCTTCGAGGTGCCCGAGGCCGATGCCCGCATGGTGGTCAACGCCATGGCCAAGGCCAAGGCCGGCGACCGACGCGTGGTAGTGGACTTTGACAGAGAAAAGACCCCCTCCGCCGCCCCTCAAGGTGCGAGCCGTAAGAGAGGTAAGAAATCCCGCGAGGAGGACGGCCATGAGCGCTCACCTCACGAATCTCGCACCCTTACGAAGAAAGAAGTGCGCTCTAAGCGCAACGCTGAGCGTAAGGCCGCCCGCAAGACTGAAAAAAAGAGCCGTAAGGCCAAGCAGTTCACCGCTGACGACTGGAAAAAGTTCTTTAAGTAAAATATAAAAAAGCAGCCTCCGAAGGATTTTTCTTTCGGAGGCTATTTGTTGATAAGGGGGATAAGGTTACAGTTCTTTTAGCATTTCTACGAGGCGCTGCATGCCGCGGGTGGCGACGTCCTGAATGACGGTGACGTCGTGGCCGGTGGCGGGCACTTGGACTTCCTTGGGGTCGATGAGGAAGACTTTGGCACTCCGGGGGACATAGTGGATGAGGCCGGCTGCGGGATAGACGTTGAGGGAAGTGCCGATGATGACGAAGATGTCGGCATCCATGGCGGCGCGGGCGGCTTCTTCCATACGGGGCACTGCCTCGCCAAACCATACGATGAAGGGACGGAGACGGGAGCCGTCGCGGGCTTTGTCGTTGGCGGTGAGGGCCATGTTCTCGGGGGTGAGGGTGACTACTTGCGAGAGGTCCTCGGGATTGCGGGAGGAGCATGCCTTCATGAGTTCGCCGTGGAGATAGATGACGCGGGAGGAGCCAACACGCTCGTGGAAGTCGTCGACGTTCTGGGTGACGATGGTGACGTCGTAATCCTTTTCAAGGTCGGCGAGGAGCTGGTGGGCGAGGTTGGGCTTGGCGTTGATGAGTTGCTGGCGCAGGTGGTTGTAGAAGTCGGTGACGAGGTCGGGGTCGGCATACCATCCTTCGGGGGTGGCGACCTGATTGACATCGTACTGTTCCCACAGGCCACCACTGTCGCGGAAGGTGGCGAATCCGCTCTCCGCGCTTATGCCGGCGCCGGAGAGGACAACAAGTTTGCGGCCCCCTCCCCGCTCCCCCTTTGGGGGAGGGTTCAGAGTGGGGCTTTGAGAATTGTGAAAATCTGTATTCATTGTCTAAAAAATCCCCCTATGGCTCCCTTTGGGGAGAGCACATAGGGGGGTATAATCGCTCCCGGGCTCTCCCCCGCTCGCAGAGCTGACTCTTGCCCCAAATGGGGAAAGATGGCGGAGCCAGAAAGGGGCTGGGGAGCGGGGAGGGGGCTTATTACTTTACGAGATACTTCTTGCCGTTCCAGAGGTTGACGCCCTTGTTGAGGGTGTTGACGCGCTGGCCCTGGAGGTTGAAGCGGCTATTGCTGTTAGCGTTGGGAGCGAGGACGGTGTTGACACCTTCCATATACACCTCCCAGGGAATAAGCTTAACAGCTGCGTATTCAATGCCGGTCCAGAGGCCTTGGGGTTCTTCTGCTTCGTGGTCATAGTAACCCATGCAGAGGTAGTCCCAGTTAATCGTGTTATCTTCATTAACGCTACCATAGTAAATAGTGCCGGACCCACCGATGACGATGGGGCACTCGTGTTCGTCGGAGCAGAGGAACCATCCGTCTTCATCGAAGGTGTAGAAACCAATCCAAGCGCCGTCACCTTCGCTGTAAACGACCTTCTGACCGGTGCGGAAAGCGAGTTCGCCTTCGCCCTTCACGGTGAGGCTGTTGTTATAGCCGCCGCAGAAGCCATGGACGATGAGCTCGTCACCGAGGTCTTCGAGGAATACATAGGCTTCATTGTCTTCCCATGCCTTTTCAGAATCGGGAAGGGTAATATCAATGGTAGAGAACTCCGTAGCGTAGTTGGCGGGGTTGAGTACGAGGTCGTCGCCCACGCCTACGATGTAGTTGGCATATTGGCCTTCTTCACAAACGATGCCCCAGCCGATTTCGTAGTCGGGGTCGAGGGTGATGTAGAAGCCGTTCTCGTCTTCTTCGACACGCAGAACGAGGACGTCGCTGGTGTTGTAGCCCTGCTCAGTAATTTCGGCGATACCGACGATGTAAGCAAGAGTTACCTGAAGGTCTTCTTCGTTGTAGTAGCAATACTGAGCGGGGATGGTGAGGGTGCCGTCCTCGGGGTCGTACTGACCTAATACGTCGGCAATGCCCTGACAGAGACCGTGGATGGCTACGTTGTACTGCTCTCCGCTCTCTTCGTCAACGGCGAGGGTGTCAACGAGGTCAACGGAACTGCAATAGGTGGCGTAGTCAATACCATCGTTGGAGCCCGGGGTGTCTTCTACGTATGCACCGGCGAGGTTCTCAAGAGTGGGGAGATGGTGTACGACGCGCTTGGCAGCAGCCTTGTTGGCAGAGAGACGGGGGCTCTTGATGCCCTGAGCAGCGAAGGCGGCGCACTTCTGCGTCTTGTTGATGTTGGCCTTCTGGAGGAGGGTGCTCTTAACGTTTACCTTGAAGCGGGATACCTGCGTGGCAGCAGATAGCGTCACTGCGCAAAGCAGTGTGAGCGTGATGAGTAAAAGTTTCTTCATAATTGTTAAGTGTTAAAGAGTTAATAAATAATTGCGGTATTATATATAAGGTGTAGGGGAGGCAGCTGGGGCAGCCTCCCCAATATGAGTGAGAGGCTTATTTCTTACGGTTGATGACGAAGGAGTAGTTGGCGTCGGCCTTGCTGGTGAAGCGCATGCTCTTTACGGCGAATCCGGAGCCTTCGAGGGTGGTGGTGTGTTCACCGATGAGGGCTTCAAGGAAAGCCTTGAGCTCGGGGATATTGTTCATCAGGTTTTCGGAGTCCTTGTTGTTGCCTGTGAGATTGGAGAGCGTCACACCTGTCTCGGTGGCAGCGATGTCGTAGCGATAGGACACGGCCTTGCTGGAACGGCCCACCTTATAGGAGAGACTGATGTTGGCAGCCTTGCCGTTTTCGGATGTGGCAAAGGTGGCGGAGTTGAAGGTGTAGGACTTGTTGTAGGCGGGGAACCCGGTGTAGAGGCCTTCAAAGAGTTGGTCGAACTTGTTGGTGGCGGGGTTCATACGGGTGATGTTCCACACAATGCCTACGCCGGAGTCGGTGGTGAGATAGACGGGAAGGTCGCTGCTGACAAGGCCGCGGAGAAGGTTGTTGGGGTTCTCCACGCCGACGAAAGCATCGGCGGCTTCGTCGTAGATGAACTCCTGCTCGGTCTCCTCGCCCTTGCCGATGGGAGAGCGGAAGCGGAGGCAGTACTTACCGTCGTGCTTGGTGACGAGGTAGGTCTCGAGTTCCTTGTCGATGACTTTGTCGCCGTCGGAGGGGTAGATGTTGGGCATTTTGGCGTTCATGCCGTCAACATTGTAGGACTTGTTGCCGATGACGAGGCGCAGCTCGTTGGCACCTTCGGTGGGGAACATGGTGCGGCAGAACTCGTCAATGTCATCGATGTAGGCAGCGAAGTCGGTGCCGGCGGGCAGGCGTGTGAGGCGGTTGTAAGTGCCGCGCTTCTTGCCCTTGAGCATGGCATGCTCGGCGCCTTCCTCAAGGGAAGTGATGGTGAACTCGTAGTCACCCTCGAAGCCACGGCCGAGCTCGTCGTCCTCGGTGCCGGGGATGTCGAGGGGCTGTGAGAAGATGTGCATCACGTCGTTGCGGGTGTTGAAGGAGAGGACAGGGCCATTGTCGGTGATGACTTCCCAGATGGACGTCTCTTCCTTGTACTGGCTACCGGTGTAGGCGTTCTTGGCACCCACGGTAACTTCGTGGTTCTTGTCGAACTTGCAGGCCATGAGATAGCCGTAGCCTACGGCTTCCTCGGTGCTGTTCTGGGGATAGTATTCCATAATCCAGCCACCCTCGGAAGAGGCGAGGCGCTGGGTGTAGATGCCACTGACTTCATTCAGACGCTCTGCGGCAGACTTGTCGAAGAGGTCGTCTTCCTCACCAACGCAGCCGGTAAGGGCGAAAGCGGAGGCGGCTATAAAAAGACTTGCTAATATCTTGTTCATAGTGTTATTCTTTGTTGGTGTGGGGGTTATTTCATAAGTTCTTTGAATTTATAGACCTCTTCGTTGAGGACTTCCATAAGGGTGCGGCCCTGTTCGTCACCTTCCACCTTTCTGGAGAGGCGGTTGATGAGCTTGCCGTTCTTATAGACGAAGTTGCCGTCGGCATCGGTGAGATACTGGCGCTGCTGCACTTCGCGGCGCACATCGTCGATGCTGAAGCCGAAGCTGTCGTTGAACCACTTGCGTACGAGTTCGAGCTTCTCGAGGATAATGTCGCGACCGTTGATGCCGCTGTCGTGGAGCCACTGGATGTTGCCCTCTTCGTCGAGCACTACATGGTCGTCGGCATCGCGCTTGCAGGCTTTACGATAGATTTTGCAATCGCCGTTGTCGGTCTGCTTGAAATAGCCCACGGTGTCGATGTTGAAGGGCGTTTCCTGGGCGTTATAGAATTCAAACTCGCTGCCGTACTCTGTGTCAATGTACTCCCACTCATAGGAGGCGGTGTTGAGCATGTCAATCCACTTGAGGGTGTCGGCGGTGATATAGGTGGAGGATACTTCCACGAGGTCCTCAGAGTAGGCACTGGAGGCATAGCTGGTGACGAAGCCGAGGCCGTTGCTGACACTGTCGGGAACGTCGGACCAACCCATGGCGTTGTAGTGGCCGGAGGAGATGAGGTTGAATGCAGAGGGGTGGAGTTTGGTCTGGTCAAGGATGTGGCCGAACTCGTGGTGCATGGTGTGGAAGAAATACTTGTTCATGTAGTCGATGTTGTTTTCATCGAGTTCGTCGGCACCGTAGAGGGTGATTTTGATGCCGCCTTCTGCCACACCGAGGGTCTCTGTGCCCTGAGTGGGGTTGTAACTCTTTGAACCGATGACATGGATGATGCGGGGGCTGTTTTCCTTGAGGAATTCTACGCCGGCGTATTTCTCATAGACGTCATACCAGAGGTACTTGGAGAGAGTGGCGAGCTTCACGCTCTTCTCGTAGCTGGCAGGGGTGAGGTTCTTGGCCATATCGGAGCCTACGTCTTCCATCTTGTAGATGAAGCGCACGTTGTAAGGGTCAAGGAAGTTGGCCTTCACAAAAGTGTCGAGGGGGAAGGTAATGGCTGTGCGGTCGAGGGGGTACTCGGTGGTGTCGAAGATGGAGGGACCCAGGTCGTCGTCGCTGCACGATACGAAGCCTGTCACCATAGCGACCATTGCCAGAAGCACTATTCTATATGTTGCTTTCATAATTCTATCTTTTATTAGATTAATGTGAGCCTGAGTCTCTTATTATTTGGATTTATAGACGAAGGCGTTCTTATTGAGCGTCATCTTGCTGGTGGCGGGGTCGTCTTGCACGGTGTTGCGGGACTTCTCCAGACCGGAAGCGATGCTCTCCCAGGGGAGTTCGAGGGCGCGGACGTCAGAAGAGGCTTCAGAGATGTAGAGATCGCTACGGAGGCCCATAGTGTGCTTGTAGGTGAGGCCCCAGCGCTTGAGGTCGAAGAAGCGGAGACCCTCGAAGGATGTCTCGTAGCGACGGATGTCATTGACGCAGTTCATATAGGGAACGGCATCTTCGGGCACTACGAAGGAGGGGCTGACCTGGGAAGTCCAAGTCGTCCAGTCAGGAAGGGCGTTGGGCGTGGAGCCCTTGCTGTAGTAGGAGATGATGCTCTCTTCGGTCATGGGGATAACGTTCTTGTTGTAGGCCATCTTGTCCTTTTCGCAGAAGCTGTCGTAAGCGGAGTTCCAGTAGAGCATGATGTCCTGTGCGCCTTCGGAGCACTGCCCCGTCATAATCTTGGCCTCGGCACGCTCGAGAAGGAGCTCGCTGCAGGTGAAGAGGCGCTGCACGATGTGGGGATAGCCGATGCCGGCAATCTTGTCGGTGTATTCGAATTCCTCACCGATCTTGGAGCTGAAGAAACCATAGTCGCTGGAGGAACTGCTGAAGAGCATGCCGCAGACGATGGCTTGGGGCGGGCAGATGAAACCGGACCAGAAGGGGCAGCGGGTGCGTACCATAAGGGACTCCTGACACTTGTCACCGGCGTATGAATAACGATAGCCGAAGACCATGCGCTGGAGGATGGAGTTGGTGCAGAGGAGCATGATGTTGTTGTCGGCTTCGGGGTCCTGCCATACATGGGCGAAGTCGTCGAGGTAGGTGCAGCCTTCGAACTTGCTGTAGTCGAGGAGCATGCCTGCGGTGCGCTCGTCATTGGTGCCGAGCACGGCGTTGGCGTGTTCTATCACCTTGTCGTACTGACGGGTGTAGAGATAGAAGCGGGCTGCGAAGGCGTGGGCGGCGTTCACGTTGAAGTGATACTTTGTGGCGATGCCGTAGTTGAGGTCGTTGACGTCCTGAAGGCCGTCTTCGAGGTCTTTCTGGATGCTCTTGTAGAGGTCGGCCACATTGCCGCGCTCGTACTTCACGATGAGCTCGGTCTCAGGCTCGGTGACGTAGGGAAGGCCGATGTCCTTCTTGCTGAGCGTCTCGTCCTTGTAGGGCTGGCAGAAGAGGTTGGCGGCGATGAAGTGGTTGTAGGCGCGGAGGAGCTTGCCTTCGGCGCGGGCTGCACGGAGCTTGGCGCTGAGGGTGTGCCCGGCGGCTTCCCACTCGTTGATAGCCTTGATAGCGTAGTTGCAGGTGGCCACGGAACTCCAGATGCTGCTCCACATCATGCCGGGAGAGTCATAGTCGCTGTATGTGGCGCTTGCGGCGGGCTCGAAACGGAAGAGCTCGTCGTTGTACTTGGCGTAGCTGCCGTAGTTGTAGTGGGTTAAAATCTGCTTGTCGTTAGGGTTGGAGGGCAGATGGGGGCACTGATTGTCCACCATGTTGTCGGCGGAGAGCTCGGCAATCCACATGTAGTTGCCGGAGGGGTAAGCTGTGTTGAGCAGCATCACAATCTTTTCCTCATCCTTCTCGCTGTTTATCTTTATCTCCGTGCGCTCGTCGGCAGGCTGATCCAGAAAGTCGGAGCAGGAGGTCAGAGAGAAGAGGCCCAAGACTGCATATAATATATAATATGTGTGCTTCATGATTTCTTTCATTTTTTAGAGGCTGAGACGGATTGTGAATGTGAACTGCTTGGAGAGGGGCTGAGCTACACCGCCGGAGTTGATGAACTCGGGATCCTGTCCGTTGAGTTTCTTGTCAGCATAGAGCAGCCAGAGGTTGGTGGCGTCAATTTTGAAGGAGAGGCCGTTGATGTGAGCCTTGGCGAGGGGTTCCTTGGGCACTTCGTAGGTGAGGGAGATGTCCTTCATGCGGATGAAGCCGCCGTTGGCCACACGCTCGGTGCTGTAGTTGTAAGCGTTGTAGGCGTAACCCAGATAGTTGTCGTTATACACCTGACGGCGTGAAGCGATGGTGGGAACGTTGGTAATCTTTTCGTCGCCGGGGATGACCCAACGGTTCTTGAAGTCCTTGGGCATGGCGGTCTGGTCGCTATAGGAAGCGCTGAAGACGGGGTCCAGGCGGAGCTTGTTGCCGAAGGCGTAGGTGAAGAAGACGTTCAGACGCCAGTTTCTCCAGCGAATCATGTTGTTGAGGCCGCCGGTGAAGGTGGGGTCGATGGGGCCTTCATACTTCAGGAAGTCGAGCTTCTCGTATTCCTGGAAGTTGATGTTGGTGGAGGTCACCTCGCCGTCCTCGTTGATGATCATAGGCACACCTTCGTCGCTCAATCCTACGAAAGGAATGGAGAACAGGGCGCGCTGGGGATAGCCTTGGCGGGCATAGCCGCTGGTGCTGACGAGGTCGATGACGCGAGAGGTGGAGAGGAGGTCGGTAATCTCAGTGCGAGCATAGGAAATGGTGAAGTCGGTAGTCCAGTCCCAATCCTTGCGCTGGATGTTGTGAGAGGTCAGGGTGCCCTCGAAGCCGTTGGACTTCATCTTGGCCACGTTACCGAACTTGCGCACTTCACCGCCAAGACCCTGCGTGTTGCAGTAGCCCATGAGGTCGAAGTTGTTACGCCAGTAGATATCGGTGACGAGGTTCAAGCGGTTGTCAAGGAAGCCGAGGTCGATACCGACGTTATACTCATATTTCTTCTCGTAGGTCAGGTCAGAGTTGCCGTTCTGGGAGAGGTTGATACCGGTCTGCTGCATTTCGCCCTGAGGACGCCATACGATGCCGGAGTAGAAGATGGGGTTGTAGTTGGAGGCAGTGGTCTGCTCACCGGTCAGGGAGTAAGAGAAACGCAGGGTGGCGTGGGAGAACTTGTTGTCAGTGTCGTTCATCCATCCGCGGAACCAGTCTTCTTCGTGGGCATTCCATGCACCGCTGATGTTGTAGGTGGGGAGCCAACGGCTGGAGGCACCCTTACCCAGCTGGTTGGAGCCGTCGTAGCGGCCGGTTACCGTTACGGTGTAGCGGCCTCTGTAGGAGTAACTGGAGTTGAGCACGAAAGCCATGCGGCGGTTCCAACTGCGGGCAAAGCCGTTGAGGACGGTGCCCTCTTCCTTGGCCTGCTTGAAGAACTGCGGGGTGATTACCACGAGGCGGCCGTTGTTGTAGTCCACGCCGTAGGTGTTGTTTTCAAGGGCGTCGTAGTCGGCCTTGTTGGCTTCCATGGCACCGAACACGTTGAAGATATGGGTGTCGTTCCATACGTGGTTGTACGTCACGCTGCCACGGAAGTCGAGCTGCGTCACGGAGTTCTTGTTCAGCGTGTGGATACCGCCCTCGGGCATTACACTGATAGGCAGTGCATTGGTCACGTCGGGGTCGGTGTAGAGGTAGGTGTTGGCGTTCATGATGTTGGGATCGTCCACACCGGCGCGGTAGGCGTTAGCCTGGTTGGAGTTGTTCAGCACGAAGTGCTCGCGGTTGGAGTGGTTTGTACGGTAGGAGCCCAACAGGTTAATCTCAAGGCCCTGGATGGGCTTGTAGGAGAGTTCGCCCTGGAACTTGATGTCCATCACTTTCACGTCAATGTAGTTGTTGTCCAACTCGTCAAAGATATTGAAGTCGGCGTAGTTACGCTTATAGACGGCGTTGGGGTCCATCGTGCGGGAGGTGTTCAGACAGTAGCTGAAGGGGTTGATGTCGAAGTCGCGGCTCACGGCGCCGGAAACGACGTCCACGCTCTGGTTCAGCGTGCCGGGAGCTTGCTGGTCACGGTAGCTGCCGTTGGTGCGCAGGGTGATGGTGAGGTTCTTCAGCAGGTTGTAGGAAGCGTTCACATTGGCCGTGTAGCGCTGCACCTTGGAGTCTTTGCTCCATCCCGGGTCGTTCATCACGGAGAGAGAGGCATATACGTTAGCCTTGTCTGTGCCGGCGGAGATGCTGACGGCGTGGTTCTGCATGATATTGTTGCGGAACAGCATGTCAAACCAGTTGGTATTGCGCATTTCGGCCTGCTGCAGGTAGGCGTTCATGGCTGCCTCGGTGTAGGGCAGGCCAAACTGTCCGGTGGTGGCGTTGTACTGATCCATGAGGTTATACATCTTGCCGTAGATACCGGAGGAAGAACTGTTGGCCAGAGAGGAGAATTCCATCCAGCCTTTGGCGGCCATTTCCTTATAGATACTCATCTGTTCCTGAGAGTTACAGATGTTGTACTGAGCATAGGAGGGCTTCATGCGGTAGGTCAGTTCGCCGGTGTAGCTGATCTGGCTGTGGCCGGCACGGCCTTTCTTTGTGGTCACAACGATCACACCGGCCATGGCGCGGGCACCATAGACGGAGGTGGCGGAACCGTCTTTCAGCACCTGGAAACTCTCGATGTCATCAGCGTTGAGGCCTGCAATGGCATTGGAGATGAGGGTCTCGGCGTCACCGGAGGAGAGGTCGTCGGCGCTCACGGCTACGGCGTCTTCCAATATCACGCCGTCCACAACCCACAGGGGGCTGGAGGAACCGTAGATGGAGGTGGCGCCACGCACGCGGATTTTCGGTGCCGTACCGAAGGTGCTGCTGACGTTCTGCATACTTACGCCTGCCACGTGACCTTCAAGGGCGCGGCTCACGTCGGGCACACCGTCGAGCTTTACCTTGTCCATGTCCACTTTGGTGGTAGAGCCTGTCATCAGGCGCTTGTCCACCTTTGTCATACCCAAGGCTACGGCTTCGCCAATTTCGTGGCTGCTAATCTTCATCACGATTTTCACGCCGTCTTGAACGGCAGCGGACGTGGGTTGCAGACCAACGTAGGTTACTTCAAGTTTCTTTGCCGATGCAGGCACGTTCTTAATGACGAACGCACCCTTCTCATCGGTGCTCGCGCCCTTTGTGGTGCCGGAGATTTTTACGTTGGCGCCGATGACGGGGAGGCCATCTTCGTCCACGACAGTACCTGACACATCCCTCTGGGCGGTTGCAATGCCTGCACCAAATAACAAGCATGCGAAGAGGAGCACTAGTTTTTTGTACATATCAGATTTTTATTATTTATTATTGTATTCTTTATGTGTGTAAGCGCGGAGGCGTGCTTAAGGCATACTAATTGCAGGCAAAGTTACGCAAAAAATTTCAAATTGCTACAAAAGAAACGAAAAAGTGACCTTCTCGTGAAGAAAAGGTCACTTTTTGTATTGTCGACTTGCGTATTTCCGCAGAAAAGTCTCTTTGTGCGGATTTTCTTACAGAAGCTTCTCGGAGAGTTTCTGCAGCATGTGCTTGGTCATCTTCTGCAGGTCGTATTCGGGCTTCCAGCCCCACTCGGCGCGGGCGCAGGAGTCGTCGAGGCTGTCGGGCCAGCTGGTGGCGATGCTCTTCTTCAGCTCGTCCACCTGGTACTCCATCTCGAAGTCGGGCTTCTCGGCCTTGATGGCGGCGAAGATTTCGCCCGGCTCGAAGCTCATGGCGGCAATGTTGAAGCCATTGCGGTGTATGAGCTTCGCAGGGTCGGCTTCCATCAGCTGCACGCAGGCGTGGAGGGCGTCGGGCATATACATCATGTCCATATATACGCCCTGGGGGATGGGGCAGATGAACTTCTCGCCCTTCACGGCGCTGTAGTAGATGTCCACGGCGTAGTCGGTGGTGCCGCCGCCCGGAGGCGTGACGTAGCTGATGAGGCCGGGGAAGCGTACTGAGCGGGTATCAACGCCGTACTTGATGAAATAGTAGTCGCTGAGGAGTTCCGTGGTCACCTTGCTCACGCCGTAGATGGTGCGGGGGCGCTGCACGGTGTCCTGAGGCGTCTTCACGGGAGGCGTGCCGGGGCCGAAGCTGCCGATGCTGCTGGGCGTGAACACGGCGCAGCCGTTCTCGCGGGCCACTTCCAGCACGTTCCACAGGCCGTCGATACCAATCTTCCAGGCCAGTTTGGGCTTACCTTCGGCCACCACGCTGAGCAGGGCGGCGAGGTTGAAGATGGAGTCGATATTGTGTTTCTTCACTACAGCGGCGATGGCCTCGGGGTCGGTTACGTCGCAGATTTCGGCGGGTCCGCTCTCCAGCAGTATACCTTTGGGTGCAGCGCTGGGGATGTAGCCGCACACTACGTGGTCGTTGCCGTAGATGCCGCGCAGTGTCATGGTGAGCTCACTGCCTATCTGGCCAGTGGCTCCGATGATGAGGATGTTTTTCATAATTAAAGCCCCACCTCGTCAGCGGCACCCGCCGCTGCCACCCCTCCCCCATAGGGAGGGGAATAATGTCCTAAAGTTTAGGAACGGAGTGGGTAGTTTTTTGTTTGTTATGTCCTGTTGTTTTGTGAAATTTACCACTGTTCTTATGGCTTTGTCGTCAGGTGCAGATTTTTCTAATCTCTTTCTGACGTGCGGCCGTCCTTTAGTGGTATATTCCCCTCCCTATGGGGGAGGGGTGGCAGCGGCGGGTGCCGCTGACGGAGGGGGGCTGCTATTTAAGCACTCCCAGCTCCTTGCCAACCTTAATAAATGCGGCGATGCACTTGTCGAGATGCTCCTTCTCGTGGCCGGCAGAGATTTGCACGCGGATGCGGGCCTGGCCCTGGGGCACTACGGGATAGTAGAAGCCGGTGACGTAGATGCCTTCCTCCTGCAGGGCGGCGGCATACTTCTGGCTCAGAGGAGCGTCATAGAGCATCACGGCGCAGATGGCGCTCTGCGTGGGCTTGATGTCGAAGCCGGCGGCAATCATCTTGTCGCGGAAGTATTCCACGTTCTCCACGAGCTTGTCGTGCAGGGCGTTGCTCTCGCCCAGAATCTTGAAGGTCTCGATGGCAGCACCCACTACCGAGGGAGGTATGCTGTTGGAGAACAGATAGGGACGGCTGCGCTGGCGCAGCATGTCGATGATTTCCTTGCGACCGGTGGTGAATCCGCCCACGGCGCCGCCGAAGGCCTTGCCCAGCGTGCCGGTGTAGATGTCCACGCGGCCGTATGTGTTGAAGAACTCGCTCACGCCGTGGCCCGTCTGGCCCACTACGCCTGCGCTGTGGCTCTCGTCCACCATCACGAGGGCGTCATACTTCTCGGCGAGGTCGCAGATCTTGTCCATCGGGGCCACGTTGCCGTCCATGGAGAAGACGCCGTCGGTCACGATGATGCGGAAACGCTGCTCCTGGGCAGCCTGCAACTGGCGCTCCAGGTCTTCCATGTCAGCGTTGGCGTAGCGATAGCGCACGGCCTTGCAGAGGCGCACGCCGTCGATGATGCTGGCGTGGTTGAGGGCGTCGCTGATGATGGCGTCGTCCTTGGTGAGCAGAGGCTCGAACACGCCGCCGTTGGCATCGAAGCAAGCCGCATAGAGGATGGTGTCCTCCGTGTGGAAATACTGGCTGATGGCAGCCTCCAGTTCCTTGTGCATATCCTGCGTGCCGCAGATGAAGCGTACGCTCGACATGCCGTAGCCGCGGCGGTCCATGGCGTCCTTGGCAGCCTGGATGAGGCGAGGATTGTTGCTCAGGCCGAGATAGTTGTTGGCGCAGAAATTAAGCACTTCCTTGCCGGCCACCTGGATGGCAGCCTGCTGAGGGCCTTCGATGAGGCGCTCGTTCTTGTAGAGACCGGCTTCGCGGATGTCGGTCAGCTCCTTCTTGAGATGTTCTTGGAATTTACCGTACATAAATATAGGGATTATTGGGTTTGAAAGTCATGTTTTTGTTTATTTCCTTGCAAAATTACTGCAAGTTTCGGACGTGGCAAAATTTTTTTCCTCTTTTTTGCGCGCGCGTCGCGTATTTAATAAATAAGGAGCCCCGCGCGGGCAAAAGCGTGCAGAAATTCCCGTCCCTGTGCGCTTTGTTTTTCTTCGTTTTCGAGCCCTTGTCGTCATCTGCAGCCGCATGATTTTTATGAGTTCTCCTTTTAGCCTGTCTGTCGCCCTTTTTGGATGAATTTCTTCCCATTTAGTGTGGACTTCTTCCCATTCGGTGCGAAGTAGTTCCCTTTTAATTCGCACTAGTCCCCTTTCAGTGCGAACTAGTTCCCTTTTAATTCGGCGTTTTTCCCTTTTGGGAGGGATTAAATGGGAACTACGGAGGATTCGGTGGGTAAAAATCCGAAGGGAAAGGGAAGTAGTTCAAATAAATGGGGAAAATCATAAAAATCATAGGGCATCATACTTATCATTATAGCTGCGCAGCGCATTAAGCCTGCGGCGCGATAAGGATTTATATGATGCCCTATGATTTTTATGATTTTTTCTCCGCAGTGAATGGGAATTAATTTGCTGCTAAAAGAGAAGAATTTCTCACAGAAAGGGGACTAGTGCAAATTAAAAGGGGACTAGTGCAAATTAAAAGGGAACTAGTGCAAATTAAATGGGGACTAGTTGAAATTAAAAGGGGACTAGTGAAAACTGAAAGGGGACTAGTTTTGTTTTTGGTGGGTTTGATTTCGAGGGGAAACGTTGCGGCGGGGGACGTGCCGACTGTTGTCTGACACGTCCCCCGCCGCGTGCTGCCCGGGTGGGAGCGGTTGCCGTTTATCGTATGGTGGGGCTGTTTTTCTCGCGGATGGCCTTGAGCTCTTCCTTTGTGCGTTTGGCGGTGGGGCTCACTTCGAGGCTGGAGATTACTTCTTCGTTGGCGAGGTCGGTGCTGTCGAAGAGGTAGATGCGATGGTGACGGATGGGGAAGCCTCCATGGCGGTTGGGCGTGTAGTAGTGGTCGCGGCGCTCTGCGCGTTCTTCGTTGTCTTCTGACTGGTGGACGTCCATGCCGGGCACGCTGTTGAGTCCGAAACCGGTGGCAAGGATGGTTACTTTTACCTTTGAGCCGAGGCTGGGGTCGATGCACATGCCCCACTTGGTATCTACGTCGGCGGGGAACTTGGTCATGAATTCGTCCACTTCGTTCATTTCGTCCATCATGAGGTCGGCTCCTTCGCCGTCGTTGCTGAAGGAGATGCTGAGGAGGACGCGCTTGGAGTTGTAGAACTCGTTGTTGTTGAGCAATGGGCTGTGGAGGGCGCTTTCTATGGCGTGGCTGACGCGGCCTTCGCCTTCGGCATATCCGGTGGATATGATGGCTACGCCGCTGTCGCGCATCATGGTGCATACGTCTTGGAAGTCGAGGTTCATCTTGCCGCGCATGGTGATGATGTCGGCGATGGAGCGTGCGGCCACGGTGAGTGTGTCGTCGGCCTTCTCGAAGGCGTTGAGCACGGAGAGTTCGGAATAGACGTCGCGCAGGCGTTCGTTGTTGACTACGAGGAGTGCGTCAACTTCTTTCGACATGGCTTCGACGCCGTCGAGGGCTTTGTCTATTTTCTTGATGCCTTCGAATCGGAAGGGGATGGTGACGATGCCTACGGTGAGTATGCCCATTTCCTTGGCTTCGTGTGCGATGATGGGGGCTGCGCCTGTGCCTGTGCCGCCGCCCATTCCTGCCGTGATGAAGACCATCTTGGTGCCGTCGGAGAGTATGCGGCGTATGGAGTCGATGCTTTCCTGCGCGGCTTTCTTGGCGCGTTCGGGGTCGTTGCCGGCGCCGAGACCGTCCTGTCCGAGCTGGAGGCGGTAGGGCACGGGGCTGTCGGCGAGGGCCTTGGAGTCGGTGTTGCACAGGACGAAGTTAACGCCGCCTATGCCTTCCTTGAACATGTGGTTGACGGCGTTGCCGCCGCCGCCGCCCACGCCGATGACCTTGATGATGGAGGGGGAGGTGGCATCGCACGTGTTGGTGCCCATGTCCACGATGAGGGCTTCGTCCTTCTTGGCGTCGGTGGGCTGGGGATTGCTTTGGGAGGTGCCGCCCATGTCTATCATGTCGTCGTCGAATATGTTGCTGTTGTTCTTCATGACTTCTGTTTTTTTCTGTTATACTATTGTGCGCTTTGTCGGATTAAGCCTCGGGGTCTATATCGTCCGGGTCGGAGAAGATGTTGTCGAGGCTCGCGCCTACCTTTTTGAAGAAGGACTTGAGGCCTCCGGCTCTTCTGGCTCTGCGTGCTTCTTCTTCCTCGGCTTTTCTGCGTGCTTCTTCTTCGGCGGCTTTCTTGCGTGCCTCTTCGGCGGCTATCTCTTCGGGCGTGGGGCCTTGTTCGGGGGCGTCGAAGATGCCGGGGCCTTTGCGCTCGTCGCTGCAGCACTCGGCATCGACGTTGTCAACGATGGAGAGCACGCTGTTGTAGGTGCCGTCGATGTTGAAGTCCTGGATTTTGTTGTGGCGCACGGTGACGGGGGCGTTTTTCACGAAGCGTATTTTGCGGATGTGGGTGTATTCGATGAGTCCTTTGTCCACACCTGCCATGTTGCTGGCGCCGCCGGTGACGACGAGGCCGCCGATGAGTTTGTCGGCCGTGTATCCGGCTTCCGTCTTGATGAGATGAGCCACGTTCTGAAGGATTTCGCTCATGCGTGCCTCGATGGTTTCGATGAGCTCGTCGTAGGTGATGGAGCGGCCGTCCTTGAGATGGATGCTCTCGTGCTGCACGGGCACGGAGTCTGTGCCCTCAATGAAGGCCTGGCCGTAGCGGCGTTTCAGCTCTTCGGCTTCTTCGGGCTCTATGGAGAAGACTGTGGAGAGGTCGCGCGTCACATTGTCGCCGCCCAGCGGGAGCACGGCAAGATAGCGCAGGAGTTTACCTTCGTAGATGCCGATGGTGGTGCACTGTGCGCCCATGTCTATGAACCCGCAGCCGCTGAGTTTCTCGGCGTCGGTGAGCAGGAGGTTGGCAAGGTGCATCGGCGTCACGACAACGTCGGCAATGGAGAGCTTGGCGGCCTGGAAGCTGTTTTCCAACTGGTCCAGTGAGGCCGTGGGCATGAAAATGTTGAGGAAATTGCCCGTCACGCTGGTGGTCATCACGCCAACGGGGTCGGTGTGGCACTGCGTACCGAGCTTGTACTCCAAGGGCAGCACGTCAATGATGCTGTAGCCGGGGCATGACTGTGTGCGGTTCGCGTCAAGGATGCCGTCTATGATTTCCTGCGTGATTTTTGTGGACTCGGTGTAAGACCGGTTCACGGGGTTGAGGGCTGTGTGGAGGCCGAGACCTCCTATGCCTACATAAATCTGGTTGATGGCTTTGTGGGCGGTAGTCTCCAGTCGGCTGACCAGGGTGTGCAGACATTGTGTCATAAGGTCGGGGTTGAACACCCGGCCTCGCTGTACGAACTTGGCTGAGGGCTCTTGTTCGGCAGCAATGATGTTGATGGCGCCGTCGGGCTCTTTTCGCCCTATCACGGCACTGATTTGCTGCGAGCCAATCTCAATGGCGGCGATTAGGTTCTGACTCATCTTTTTGTATGTTTTTTGTTGATAAATAGGCTTAGTGGGGACATGCAGGCAGGGAACTTCGTCGGGCGGGGTGCGAGCGGGCTTCCGGTGCCCGTGCCAATGATTGACGGGAGCGGGCTGCTTAAAGGTGTGCGGGCAGCAGCCTGCGCGGGGCCTGCGATGTCAGGGATTCTTGCAGATGACTTGATTCTTGAAAGCGATATTTATGTTTTTGTATCTGTTCCAGCCTACCTGCGGCATGACTTTGTCGTAGAACACGCGCAACTTGGCGAGCTTGCTCTTCAGCTCGGACGGTCCGCCGGCATGGATTGTCTGGTCGCCGATACGCATGAAGAGTTCGAGTTCCTGGCTTGGGGTCACGTTAATCTGTTCTATCTGGCTGTCCCAGAACTCATCGTTGCGCAGGAACAGTCCGAAGGGGACGAGATGCTTCTTTGCGAAAGCCTCGCTCACTTCGCCTGTCACCACTACGAGGTCGGCCTCATAGCCTTGCGGGTTCATGCGGTAACCGTTCTCGTCAAGATAGTAGTTGTCGCCGTTGCTGGCCATGACACGCAGGACGGGGATGCGCTGCTCTACTATAATATTGACGATGCCGCCGGGTGTTTTGTAGCAAGTGGCTTTCTGTATGAACGGGTCTTTGACGAGCATTTTCTCAATCTCGCGGCCCTGAATTTCTTCCATGAGCCGGCCCTCGAGATTGATGTGTGCGGCTTTCAGTTTCTTCTTTACGTCTTCGGAGGTGACAAATCCCGCGTGCAAGCTGTCGGCTATCTGGACATAGACTTTAGTGCATTCCTCTCCGGCGCTTTTCTTCATCACGCAGAGGAAGGCATAACCCAGATAGGCTGCCAATGTGATGAAAAGAATGAACTTGAAAAGGAGGGAAATGACTCTCACGGGGATTTTATTTGGAAGTTAGGTTGAGCTATGCGGGAAGGCTGTCCGGCTATGCGGGAACGGCTGTCGGGTGCTTCGGATTTTTGTATTATTTGTTCGTTTTTGGGGCGTTGCGGCCGGGGTGTGGCGGGAAAGGGTGTTGCCCTATGGCCTGTCAGGCCTTCTTGTTAAGAATTTCCGTCAGTTCGGCGCAGTAGTCGTCGGCATCTCCGGCGCCGAGGAGCATGAGTACGTCAAATTCGCCTTCGGCCACGAGTGCGGGGAGCTCCTCCTTGCGGGCGAGGCGGCAGGGCATGCCGGGGCGCAGCTCGTTGCGGATGATGGCGGAGGTGACGCCGGGGATGGGCAGCTCTCGGGCGGGATATATGTCGAGGAGTATGAGCTCGTCGAGCAGGGAGAGGGCGTCGGCGAAGTCCTTGAAGAAGTCACGGGTGCGGCTGTAGAGGTGCGGCTGGAAGATGCCGGTGAGCTTGCGGCCGTCGAACACCTCGCGGATGCTTACGATGCTCTGGCGTATCTCTTCGGGATGGTGGGCATAGTCGCTGAGGAAGACGCACTTCTCGTTCTTTATCTTGAAGTCGAAGCGTCTGTCCACGCCGGCGAAGGTCTGCATGGCGCGGCGCAGTTCTTCGCCAGTGGCGCCGGCTATCTGTGCCAGGGCCATGGCGGCGATGCCGTTCTCTATGTTGATGCTGACGGGCACGCCGAGCTCCACGTCGGCGATGTTCTCAATGGGGCTCACGAGGTCGAAGACGATGCGGCCGTTGCCTATACGGACGTTTTCGGCGTGGAAGTCTCCCTCGTCACGTGAATAGGAGTAAGTGGTGACGCCTTCCTGTGGGCGGGCCGTCATCTTCAGTCCTGTGTGCTGGATGAGGAAGCCTCCGGGCTGGATGAGGCTGGTGTAGTGGGCGAAACTCTCAAGGTAGGCCTCCTCGGTGCCGTATATGTCGAGGTGGTCGGCATCTGTGGCGGTGATGACGGTGGCGAAGGGGCGCAGGTGGTGGAAGGAACGGTCGAACTCGTCGGCTTCTATTACGACGAAGTCGGGGGCTGCGAGGCTTTGCTCGCTTTCGTCGTGTTCTCTTTGGCCTGCGGTCTGCGGAGCGTTGTCTGTGGTTTCTTTTTCCTTCAGCAGGTAGTTTGTTCCGTAGTTTTTTGTAATGCCGCCGAGGAAGGCGTTGCATCCTACGTGGCTCTGGTGCAAGAGGTGGGCTGCCATCGACGTCGTTGTGGTCTTTCCGTGGGTGCCAGCCACGCAGAGACCGCGCATCTGGCGGGTCAGTGTGCCGAGGACTTGGGCGCGTTTCTGAATGTTGAATCCTCCGTGCTGGAAGAAGAGGAGTTCGCTGTGGTCAGCGGGAATGGCGGGGGTATAGACCACGAGCGTGTCATCCTTCTGCTGACATGCCTCGGGAATGAGGCTGACGTCATCGGTGTAGTGTATGAGGGCGCCTTCCTGGCAGAGGGTGCGGGTGAGGGGAGTCTCGGTGCGGTCGTAGCCGGCCACGGTGTAGCCGGCGTGGAGGAAGTAGCGCACCAAGGCACTCATGCCTATGCCGCCGGCACCGATGAAATATACTGATTTGAAGTTCATGTATCTGTGGGTAATCTTAACCGGGGATTTGTTATTTTTCCTTTTCTGCGAGTTTCAGCACTTCTTTCGCGATGACTTCGGCAGCGTCGGGCTTCGCCAGTTTGAGGGCTTCGGCGCCAATGCTGAGTAGCAGTTCTTCGTCTTCCACGGTTTTCAGCGCCAGGTTGATAAGTTTCTCGGGGGCCTCGGCGTCGCTGACGAAAAGGGCGGCGCCGCGCGTGCTGAGGGCTTGTGCGTTTTTCGTCTGGTGGTCTTCTGCCACGTTGGGGGAGGGTACGAGTATGGAAGGCTTGCCCAGCAGGCACAGCTCGCTGATGCTGCTGGCGCCGGCGCGGCTTACTACGAGGTCGGCGGCAGCGTAGGCGGCGGCCATGTCGCTTACGAACTCCGTCACGAGGAGGTTTTCGGGGCAGCCGCCGGGTGTGGCCTTCAGTTGCTCGGCTATGCTGGCGCTATAGTATTTCCCTGTCTGCCAGATGACCTGCGTGTCCGCGTTGCTCCGTATTTCTTCCAGATGGCTGAGGACGCTCTGGTTCAAGGTGCGTGCGCCGAGGCTGCCGCCGATGATGAGGAGTGTCTTCTTGCCGGGCTGCAGTCCGAAACTGCGGATGGCGTCTTCCTTGCTCACGTTGGGGGTGAGGAGGTTCTGCCGCACGGGGTTGCCTGTCAGTATGGTGCGCTCCTTGGGGAAGAAACGTTCCATTCCCTCGTAGGCTACGCAGATGCACTTGGCTTTTTTTGCCAGACTCTTATTGGTTACGCCGGCGTAGGAGTTCTGTTCCTGCACGAGGCAGGGCACTCCGAGGGCGTGGGCGGCGTTGAGCGTGGGGCTTGAGGCATATCCTCCCACGCCTACGGCCACGTCGGGGCGGAAGTTGCGGATGATGGTTTTCGCGCGGCGACGGCTTTTGAGGAAGTCGAGCATTACGCCGATGTTCTTCGGGCTCCACAGCGGGCGTATGAGTCCCCTCACGGGCAGGCCCTCAATCTTGTAGCCGGCTTGGGGTACGCGCTGCATTTCCATGCGGCCTTCTGCACCTACGAAAAGTATTTGGGCATCAGGTCTCTGATGGCAGATTTCGTTGGCTATGCTTATGGCGGGAAAGATGTGGCCGCCGGTGCCGCCGCCACTGATTATGACGCGTAATTCGGGGTTCATTATGGATGTAAATATACTTTGGGCTACAAAGTTACTGATTTTTTGCGACTTTCTGCCATGTTTCTTTGCTTTTTTTTAGATTTGCGTGAATTATTAACCTTGCAGCGCTTTTTTTTGCTCATTTTTAGCGCAGTTTATGAGAGTTTGGTGACAGTAATGTAGGCAGTGCGTTTCCTTTTTTCGCAGTCTCTTGCTGTGGAATACGACATAAAAAATCCGCCAGCAAGTTTTTCCTGCTGGCGGAGGTTTATAAAGTTAAGCTACAAAGCTTTATTCTGCTGCTACGCCCATTACGACGCGGTTGTCATCGTTGTTGGGATAAGGCTGTACGGTGTCGCCCTTGCTGTCGGTCTTGATGCGGCTGGCGTCGATGCCGTATTTTTCCACGAGGGTCTTCTTCACGCGTTCGGCGCGCTGCTTGGCGAGGCGGGCGTTGATTTCGGCGTTGCCAGTGCCGGCATCGGCATAACCTACGAGGGAAGCCTTGGCTTCGGGGTGGGCCTTGAGCCATCCGGCGAAGGTGGCAATCTTGCTGGCCTCGGTTTCCTTGGGCGTGCTCTTGCCTATATTATAATATACAGAGATTTCCGTGTTCTCGGGAGCCTTCACTTCGGGCTGGGGCTCGGGCTTCACTTCAGGCTGGGGCTCGGGCTTCACTTCGGGTTCGGGCTCTACGATGGGCTCAGGCTCTACGACGGGTTCGGGCTCGGGCACTACGACGGGCTCGGGGATAACTACGGGCTCGGGAGCCGTAGCCTTCTTGAAGCCGAACTTATATGTCAGGCCGGCCATGGCGGTGAGTTGCCAGTCGCCGCGACCGTTTGTCTTGGAGTTGTAACGGTCGTGGTAGTTGTTGGCGTCAATTTCGATGTTCACGCCGAGGTGCTTGCACACGTTGAACTCAAAGAGTGCGCCCACGCGGAAGTTGTGAACGTAGCGATCCTTTGTCCAGGCCAGAGGAGCGGTTTTCATCATCTCGGGGTTGGAGGTGAAGTCATCATTGTCCCATGCGTAGCCGAGGCCCACGCCGCCCACGAGATAGGGGTTGAAGAAGTGGGGAGCGTTGGTGGGATAGAAAATGTTGGCGAGGTTGAGCATCACGTCAAGGTCGGAGGTGACGTACTTGTACTCGTACTCGCCGAGGTTGTGGATGCCGCCCTTGTTCCAGATGCCGCCCACGTGGAGACGGGTGCCCACTACGGGAGTAAACATGGCGCCGAGTTGCACGGCGGCGGTGGGGGTGATGAGCTTTGTCTGGTCGTAGTCGGTGAAGGTGGTCTGTGCGCCGCCCTGAGCGCCTATGAAGACATAGGGATAAGGCTTGTAGCCGTCAGGGTGGAGGCCTTGTGCGAAGGCGCTGGTGGCTGCCGTGGCGATAAGTGCCAGAGCGAGCATGAGGTTTTGAAGTTTTTTCATAAGTATGATGTTTTCTGTTTCGTTTTCGGGGGTTATGCGTCGATGTTGGCGTAGGTGGCGTTCTTCTCGATGAACTCGCGGCGCAGCGCTACGTCCTCGCCCATGAGCATGGAGAAGGTGGCGTCGGCGTTCTCGGCGTCCTCGAGGGTGACGCGCTTCAGGAGGCGGCGCTCGGGGTCCATCGTGGTTTCCCAGAGCTGCTGCGGATTCATCTCACCCAGACCTTTGTAGCGCTGCACCTTGATGCCGTTTTCGGTGCCGTCGCCGTGTTCGCGGGCAAAGGCGGCGCGCTCCTCGTCATTGTAGCAGTACTTCTCGATTTTGCCCTTTGCACAACGATAAAGCGGTGGCATGGCGATGTAGAGATGGCCTTCGCGGATGACGCGGGGGAAATAACGGTAGAACAGCGTCATGATAAGCGTGGCGATGTGCTGGCCGTCCACATCGGCATCGGCCATGATGATGCACTTGTCGTAGCGCAGTTTCTCGATGTTGGCGTCGGGCACGTAGGAGTGCATGTAGGATGCTTCGCCGTCGTCCTCGGTGGGCTCGTTGCTGGGCTTGTCCTCCAGCACGAAGCGTATGCCGAGGGCCTGGATGATATTGCGCACTTCGTCGCTCTCCAAGGCTTTGTGCCAGTTGGAGGAGAGCACGCGCTCCACGTTGAGAATCTTACCGCGCAGCGGCAGGATGGCCTGCGTCAGTCGGCTGCGGCCCTGCTTGGCGGAGCCGCCGGCGGAGTCACCCTCGACGAGGAAGAGCTCGCACTGCTCGGGATCCTTGCAGGAGCAGTCGGCCAGTTTGCCGGGCATGCCGCCGCCGGTCATGGGGCTCTTGCGGATCACGCTCTCGCGGGCCTTGAGGGCTGCGATGCGGGCCTTGGCGGCCAGGATGACCTTATCGACGATAATCTTGGCGGGTTGCGGGTGCTCTTCCAAGTAGTACGCGAGGGCTTCGCCCACGGCCTGGTTCACGGCACCTGCCACTTCGCTGTTGCCGAGTTTCGTCTTCGTCTGGCCCTCAAACTGCGGTTCGGCCACCTTCACGCTGATGACGGCGGTGAGGCCTTCGCGGAAGTCTTCGCCGGAGATTTCTATCTTGTCCTTCTCAATGACCTTCGATGCGGTGTCCTCGGCATACTTTTTCAGCACGCGGGTGAGGGCGGTGCGGAAGCCGGCGTGGTGGGTGCCGCCTTCGTGGGTGTTGATGTTGTTGACGTAGGACTGTATCTTCTCCTTGAACGACGTGTTGTAGGTCAGGGCCACCTCGATGGGTATGCCGGCCTTCTCGGTCTCAATGTGTATGACGTCGGCGATGAGTGGCGTGCGGCCGTCGTGCTGGTCGATGTAGCGCACGAACTCGGGCAGGCCCTGTTCGCTGTGGAAGGTCTCCTCGCGCAGGTTGCCTTCCTCGTCGGGGCGCAGGTCGTGGAGCACGATGGTGATGCCGGCGTTGAGGTAGGCCAGTTCGCGCATGCGGTCGGCCAGCGTGTCGTAGTTATAGACGGTCGTGGTGAAGATTTCGCCGTCGGGCCAGAACTGCTGGCGGGTGCCGCGCAGCGTGGTCTCGCCCACCACCTTCACGGGGTAGAGGGGCTTGCCCTTCTCGTATTCCTGCTGATAGATTTTTCCGTCGCGGAACACCTGCGAGAGCATGTGGCTCGACAGGGCGTTGACGCAGCTGACGCCCACGCCGTGGAGGCCGCCGCTCACCTTGTAGGAGCCTTTGTCGAACTTACCGCCGGCGTGCAGCACCGTCATTACCACCTCCAGGGCGGAGCGGTGCTCTTTCGGGTGCTCGTCCACGGGGATGCCGCGGCCGTTGTCCTGCACGGTGATGGAGTTGTCCTCGTTGATAAAGACCTCTATATGGTTACAATAGCCGGCGAGGGCTTCGTCAATGGAGTTGTCCACGGTCTCATACACCAGATGATGGAGACCGCGCTCGCTTATGTCGCCGATATACATGGCCGGGCGTTTTCTTACTGCCTCAAGGCCTTCGAGTACTTGGATGTTACTGGCACTGTAGTTGCCAGTCTGTGTCTTTTCTGCCATTTTTTTTCGTTTATCGCTGCAAAGTTACGAATTTATTGCGAATTACGGAAGTTTTTTTGCTCCTTTTTATCAAAAACTCCACTTTTCTTTGAAAAAATTGCCGCAGAGACCGATTTGCGCCCCTATCCTTTGGATAGAAGGCAGCAAAATATCCCCCCTCGTGCGGCTCCTCGCGAAGCGGGAAACGCAGTTTTTCGTCCGCCTTGCGGATTTTTTTGCACGGCATGCCGCGTATATCGGAAAAAATACGTATCTTTGCCGCCAAATTCCGACATACGCCTCCCCAAGGCGGGCATTGCAGGAACCGGATAAAAGGTTCTGCCGGTTCAGGCAGTGAAATTGAATAAAAAGAACCTGACTTAATCATCAAAAAACATGAAGCACTTATTTTTAACATTAGCAATTGTTGTTGCCGGTGCAACTATGGTAGGTTGCTCCAGTAATGGTTCGGGCTCGGACATTGAAGGCAAGGCAACGGAATTTGTAACGCGCATGGCTGAAGCCGCACAGAAGGGTGACATCGAAGCTGTAAAGCAAGTTCAAAAAGAACAGCAGGAATGGTATGACTCTTTTAGCAAGGAAGATCAATTTAAGGTTGCCGAGGCTATCCGAGAAGCTCAGAAAGCCGCAAGAAAGAAGTAAGCTGCGTAAGTAAGACTGCGCTTTTCATCCTAAATAGCCACTGTGGATTCCCCACTGTGGCTTTTTTGTATTCCTTCGGTCGCTGCAAATCCATTTCAGGCAGAACCAATCTCCTACACAGCATGTCCGCCGCCAGTATTTTTTCCCTCGATTCGTGCCGTACCGCAGGAATTTATTCCTAATTTTTTCCCAATTCATGTAGCGCCGCAGGCATTTCTTCCTAATTTTTTTCCAATTGGGCTCCCGCCCCATAAAATTTATGAAAAATTTATTCCTAATTTATGTAGCGCCGCAGGCGATATCCCTTTCCCGAAACTGTAAAATATTTTGACAAAATTTTGTACTAAATTTTGGGGACTTTTCGCCGTTCGCGACAGGAATTTTGTTATTCCGGGATGACATTTTCAAGTCTCGCGCTCACTTTTTCCACACCGCGCCGCAAAACACCCGCATCCTCTGGCCACTAGTCCTCCTTTAATTCAAACTTCTTCCCATTTAATTCGAATTAGTCCTCTTTTAATTTGAACTAGTTCCCTTTTAATTTCCAGCGAAAGGGAACTAGTGAAAATTAAAAGGGAAC
>JAKSLT010000021.1 GCA_024401055.1 Bacteroidaceae bacterium
TTCGAATTAAATGGGAAGAAGTTGCAACTAAAAGCGGACTAGTGAGAAAAAGGCCGAAATCCCTTTTGGTCGTGAGTGAAAAATAGGCACGAAAATCTTAAAAATGCAATCTCGAAATGGCATAATTTTCGCCGTGAACGGCGAAAAGTCCCCAAAATTTAGTACAAAATTTTGTCAAAATATTTTACAGTTTCGGGAAAGGGATTTCGCCTGCGGCGCTACATGAATTAGGAATAAATTTTTCATAAATTTTGGAGGTCGGGAGCGGGTAGGAAGGCGTTTGTTGGCGAGGGAGAGGATTTTTGTCGGCTGACGCCGAGAAATAAGGCCGCCCTACGGGCGGGAAATAATAAGCCGCTTCGCGGGAAATATCTCTGAAAATTATTTCCTAAAAAAACTATTTCCGGCGAAGCCGAATTATTTCTTGCGAAGCAACGAAAATCCCCTCCAACTCCCCCGAGGGGGGAGAGCCCAAGAGCGAAAGAAAACAGGACTTTCCCCCCTCGGGGGGACAAGAGGGGGGTCATTTCCGGCGAAACCGAACTATTTCTTGCAGAGCAACAAGAAAATACCGCTTTCCCATTGCTTTTGACAACTGCGGCTTTCACGAAATCTTAAAAAACTTATTTTTTTTCAAAAAATACCGCCTCTTTGTATCCTAAAAGTGAGGAAGATAGTAATTTTGCACCAAATATGCGCGCGCATACGTCCGCGACATGCGCGCATAAGCATTAGAAAATTAACAACAAATAATTAATACACACAAAAAATGAAAAAAGTCTTTAGCCTTGCCGTTGCACTCCTCGTGAGCCTCGCAGCCCTGGCAGACAACGCTGCCAAAATTGGCACCACTGAGTATGAAACTCTCGCTGTAGCCGTTGCTGCAGTTCCCACTGACGGTACCCAGACAACCATTACTATGATTGCCGACGACTACTACAACGTCAACAACCCCATCACCATTGCCAAGGGTCAGAAAATCGTGCTCGACCTCAACGGCAAGACCATCAGTCAGGATGCTCCCGAGGCTAAGGCCTCCACTCTCATCGATGTGAAAGGCACGCTGACCATCACTGACGGCACCGATGCCGGCAACGACGGCGAGGACTGCGGACAAATCGTCATGAACAGTTGCATCGCCAGCGCCAGCGTCAGCTACGGCAACTACACCATCGGTGCGAGCGGCACGCTGATCATTAACGGCGGCCTCATCAAATGCAACGCCACGGGCGGTGCCGTGTATCCCCTCAACACCAACGGCGGCAGCTTCTTCATAATGAACGGCGGCAAAATTTACACCACGAGTTCCACGGCCTTCCGCATGTATGCCACCTCTGCGGCCGCCACCGTCATCAACGGCGGCACCATCGAGGGCAGCTACGCCGGCATGCAGGTGATGTACGGCAAGAATGTTGAAGCCAACGTCACCGTCAACGGCGGTACCATCAAGGGCGGCTCCTACGCCTTCTACGACTACGCTGCCAGCAACGCGGGCGGCAAGTGCAAATACGAGTTCAACGGCGGTACCCTTGATGCCTCCTACTCTATTTACACCTACGGTGCCGACCTCACCATCAACGACGGCCACTTCACCGGTTGCGTGTGTCTTAACTACAAGTACGCCAGCGCTCCCTGCGCCATCTACGGCGGCTACTTCGACAGCTGGATCTATGCCTACGACACCTACGGCTATGACCCTCAGGGCTTCGTGCACGGCGGCTTCCACGGTGACCCCGACTGCTATTGGTACTACTTCCTGGCCGACAACGCCATTTGGGAGGAAAATACCGACCCCGAGACGAAGGATAAGTACCCCTACCTCCTGACTCCTTGCCAGGCCAAGATAGGCAGCGAGCTCTACGTCACCCTGGCTGAAGCCTTGGAGGCCGTACAGAACGGCGAGACCATCACTGTAGTTGACAACATCGACTTCGGCGAAGTTGAAGGCACGGCCATCAATGTTGCCACGGGCAAGAACTTCACCCTCGACCTCAACGGTTACACTATCTCCGGCATCGACTCCGGCATGAGCAGCCTCATCAACATCAGCAGCAACGCCACGCTCATCATCAACGACAGCAGCGCCGAGGGTACGGGCAAGATTACCTACAGCGACGGTGGAAGTGCCATCCTCAACGAAGGCTCCCTCATCGTCAACGGCGGCACCGTCTGCGGCATGATTTACTTCAAAAGCGACGGCATCGCAAGCAGCAACGTCACCATCAACGGCGGCATCTTCGACATCACTACGCTCCGCATACGCAACAGCGCAGTCACCATCTACGGCGGCTACTTCGCCATCAATACCATTATAAATGATAATATCTTCTTCAAGACTGTCACTCTAGCCGGCGGCCGTTACAACATCGACCTCACCCAGAGCATCGCCGTCGTGGACGACTACTACACGCTGGATACCGACTCCGACCCCAACTACCCCTACTACGTGAAACCCGTGCCCCTCGGCTACTACTGCGAGAATGGCGTGGAAAGCGAAATAGGCGGTTACACCATCAACCTCAACCACAACCTGGCCGACTACATCAAAGTGAATGCCAACGAGGATTATCCCACGGTGAATTACACCCGCACGTTCAGCAACGACGCCCTTCAGGCCTGGTGCCTCCCCTGCGACATCACCATCACCGAGGACATCATCGAGAACTTCCTCTTCGGCAAGATTTGGTCCGTACAGGTGGATAAGGAAACCGGCGCTGCCACCGACGTCATCTACAAGACCATCAAGGCCGAGAACTTCTCCAGCCTCAGCGACAACGACAAAGTGCTGAAAGCCAACACGCCCTACCTCGTGCAGTGCCTCAACCCCGGTACTTACGTATTCACCGGCCACGGCATCAAGAAGACGGCCAACGCCACCATCGACTGCAGCACCACCGAACTGCGCTACAACTTCGTAGGCAACTACACCACCACCCGCATGGGCGACGTCGAGGCCTACGCCCTCACCAAGGACGGCTCGCTGATGTATAGCTCAACCGGCAACGGAAAGGTCTATCCCTTCTGCTGGTACATGAACATCACCGACCGCACCACGGGCGACCTCGTGCCCGCCGGCACCCTCGGCACCGCCACACGCCTGCAGCTCACCCCCTGGAACGAGGATGAGGACTACACCACCGGCATCTACACCGTAGGCACCGGCGAGAGCGTGAACCTCAACAACGGTTCCTTCGACCTCTCCGGCCGCATGACCACGAAGGCCGGCAAGGGCCTCTACATTATGAACGGAAAGAAAGTCCTCGTAAAATAAGGAAAGGAGAATTCGATGAAAGAATACATCATTCCAAACACTAAATACATCCACTTAGATGGAGAGAGCCTCCTGGCTGGCAGCCAGGAAGGTATTCTCCCCATTGGCGGCGGTGCCCCCGACGATGACTTCGACTTCCGCGGCACCAACCGCCAGAATACTCCGTGGACCTACATGGAGGATGATAAATAAGTAAGCGCATGAGCCGAACCGTAAAGTCGTATCAAGCGCCAACGGCCGTCTCCATTGAACTCTGTACCGAGAAAGGCTATGCCGTCATTATTGACAGCCTCGAAGTAGGCGGAGGCGGCAGCGACGATGACTTCGGAGGACGCGGAGTAAGGCGTTGGACATACGCGCCTTGGGACGAGCCCGAAGACGATGAGGCCATGTAAAAAAACGACCGCGCTGGCAGTGATGCCAACGCGGTCGTTCTTATAATGTAGGAGGTGCAGCAGAAAATGTACCTCGCGTGCGTGCGCACGCATATTATATTATATATATGGTGTCCGCGCAGAAGTTATATCAGCGGTATGCCGGCCTGAGAGCAGGCGGCACGCATGGCGTCGGACCAGATGCTGGCTTGTATCTCGCCGATGTGGGCCTTGTGGAGAAGCACCATGCACAGGCGGCTCTGGCCTATGCCGCCACCGATGCTGAGGGGGAGGCGGCCGCCGAGGAGCTGACGATGGAAGTATAGTTCGGCACGCTGCTCCTGATGCTCGAGAGCAAGCTGGCGGCGCAGGGCAGCCTCATCGACGCGGATGCCCATAGAGGAAAGTTCCACACTGCGCTCCAGCGTGGGGTACCAAATGAGAATGTCGCCGTTGAGGCCGGGAAGGCCGTCGTCACCGGGCGTGGACCAGTCGTCATAGTCGGGGGAACGGCCGTCATGCTTCTCGCCATTGGAGAGACGGGCACCGATGCCGGTGATAAACACGGCGCCATACTCGCGGCAGACGGCGTCCTCGCGCTCCTTGGGCGTGAGGTCGGGATAGCGGCGGAGGAGTTCCTCGCTGTGGATAAAATATATCTGCTCGGGCAGGAAGGGGCTGAGCTGGGGGTAAATCTCGCAGGTGAGATACTCCGTGCGGCGCAGGGCCTGATAGATGCGGCGCACGACATCGTGGAGATAGTCGGTGGTGCGCTGCCCGGCGGTGATGACAGCCTCCCAGTCCCACTGATCGACATAGAGAGAGTGGAGGTTGTCCAGTTCCTCGTCGGCGCGGATGGCGTTCATGTCGGTGTAGATGCCGTAGCCGGGCTGTATGCCGTGCTCGGCGAGGGAGAGACGCTTCCATTTGGCGAGGGAGTGTACCACTTCAGCCTCGCGGTCGCCGAGGTCCTTCACGGGGAATGTGACGGGGCGCTCGATACCGCTGAGGTCGTCGTTGAGGCCGAGGCCCTTGAGTACGAAGAGCGGTGCCGTGACGCGGCGCAGGCGCAGTTCGGTGGCGAGGTTCTGCTGGAAGAAATCCTTGATGTGCTTGATGCCCTGCTCGGTCTCGCGGGCATCGAGGAGAGCGCGGTAAGCGGGGGGAAGAAGGAGAGTGGACATGGTTGGGAAATATTTAAAAACCTCACCCCGTCAGAGCCTTTTGGGAGCTCTGCCACCCCTCCCCGAAAAGGAGGGGAAAGTTACGGGCTAGGGGGGTATCTATCGTCTGTTGTCCTTTAACGAACTAAAAAAGCGCAGCTCATAAAGAAATGAGTTGCGCCGTTGTCTGTGTTGCGGAGGCTCGACTCGAACGAACGACCTCCAGGTTATGAGCCTGGCGAGCTACCAACTGCTCCACTCCGCGATGTAGCACTGAGAGGCTTTCCTCTCGTTTGCGGGTGCAAAAGTACGACTTTCTGGAGAAATAGCCAAATGAAAGGGAACTTTTTTGCTTTTTGGAGTGCGCGGCGTGGGCTTTTTGCCACTCGTTACTGACAAATCTGGAGATAACGGGCAAAGGCTTCCTCGGCTTGCGGGAAGGGCTGCGGTGCGAAATGAGCCGTCTGGGAACCCAGCGGAAAAACACCGGGAACTGTGGCAGGAACGGGTGTAGCGGCGGAGACCTGCACCATGATATTGCCGAGGGCGGTGCACTCCGTGGGGCCGGCCACAACGGGGAGAGCGAGGACGTCGGCCGTGAGTTGGTTGAGGAAGGCGTTGCGACTGCCGCCGCCGATGATGTGGAGGCGGCGCAAGGGATGCGGAGCGAACTCCTGCAAGTGACCCAGCACCTGACGGTAGCGCAGCACGAGGGAGTCGAAGATGCAGCGGACTATCTCGCCAGTGGTCTCGGGAACGGGCTGCTCCGTGCGGCGGCAGAAGGCTTGGATGGCGGCTGTCATATTCTGCGGTGCGGCGAAGTCGGGGGCATCGGGGAATATCAGGCTGCGGAAAGCGGGAGCTGCCTCGGCTGCGGCGATGAGGGCGGCATAGTCGCCCCAGACGGCATCGCCCTCGTGCTCGCGGCGGCAACTCTCAAGGAGCCACATGCCACAGATATTTTTGAGGAAACAGGTGGTGCCGCCCACGCCGCCCTCGTTGGTGAAGTTGAGGGCAAAGCTGCGGTCGTTGATGATGGGGGCCGGGGCCACGATACCCATAAGGCTCCACGTGCCGCTGCTGAGATAGGCGAAGTCGGCGTCGGGGGCCGGAATAGCGGCAATGGCGGCCTGCGTGTCGTGGCCGGCGACGGCGAGGACGGGCACAGGACCGAGGCCCGTGAGTTGCTGCACCTCGGGGGTGAGCGTGCCGACCTGCTCGCCCGGCATCACGAGGCGCCCGAACTGACTGCGGCGCAGACCGACGGTGCCAAGGAGGTCGTCGTCGAGGTCGCGGGTGCGGGCATTGAGGAAGCCAGAGGTGGAGGCGATGGTGTACTCACAGACGCGCTCGCCGGTAAGGAGATAGGAGAGGGCGTCGGGCATGAAGAGCACCGTGTCGGCAGCGGCAAGGGCGCTGTCGGCGTCGCGCCGCATGGCGTGGAGCTGGAAGAGCGTGTTGAAGTTGAGAATCTCGGTGCCGGCCACGTCGTAAAGTTGGCGGCGGGAGCGCACGTTGGCGAGGTAGTCGTCCATGGCGGCGAAGGTGGCGGGGTCGCGATAGGCGCGGGGCGCACGGAGCAAGGCACCGTCGGCACCGAGGCATACGCAGTCCACGCCCCACGTGTCGATGCCGATGCTCTCGACGGTCAGGCCGCGACGGGCCACTTCGGAGAGGCCGCGGAGAATCTCGTTGTAGAGGTGGAGGATATCCCAATAGTAATGGCCGCCCGTCTGGATGAGCGGGTGGGAGAAGCGGGTGAGTTCCTCAAGGGAGAGACGGCCGTCGGCGAGGGTGCCGAGGATGGTGCGGCCGCTGGTGGCGCCGAGGTCGGCAGCGAAAAAGTGCTTGGTCATAGGAAGGGGGGGGTATAACCCGGCGGGGGAACCCGGCGGAAAACCGCCGGGAACGGGGGCGGGAACAGGGACGGGGGACGGGGGGAGGTCTTATTCCACCTGCAGGACGAGGCCCTTCAAATATTCGCCCTCGGGGTGGTAGATGTTGACGGGGTGGTCGGCGGGCTGATGGAGCTGGTGGAGGATGCGCACGTGGCGGCCGCTCATGGCGGCGGCGGTGAAGACGGCGAGGCGGAACTGCTCCTTATTGACGGCCTGCGAACAGCTGAAGGTGAAGAGGATGCCGCCGGGGGCTATCTTCTGGAAGGCTACAGCATTGAGGCGCGTGTATCCCTTGAGGGCGTTGCGCAGGGCGTCCTTGTGCTTGGCAAAGGCCGGGGGGTCGAGGATGATGAGGTCGTAGGCGTCCTTGCCCTCGGGGATATGCTCCAGAAATTTGAAAGCGTCCTCACAGAAGGCCTCATGGCGCGGGTCGCTGGGGAAGTTGAGGGCCACGTTGGCGTTGACGAGCTCCACGGCCTTGGCGCTGCTATCGACGCTATGGACGCAGGCGGCGTCGCCACGGAGGGCATAGACGCTGAAGCCGCCGGTGTAGCAGAACATATTGAGGACGCGGCGGCCGCGGCTGTAGTGCTCCACGAGGCTGCGGTTGTCGCGCTGATCGACGAAGAAACCGGTCTTCTGGCCGCGCAGCCAGTCGATGTTGAAGCGCAGGCCGTTCTCCGTGGCCACCGTCTCAAGGCCCGGGGCACCGCCGATGAGGAAGCCGTTCTGCTGGTGGAGATCGGCTTTGAAGGGCAGTGTGGTCTCGCTCTTATAATATATATTGTGTACGCCCGTCACCTCACACAGCACCTCGGCAATGGTCTGGCGCTCAAGGTGCATGCCTACGCTGTGGGCCTGCACCACGGCGGTGTCGGCATACATATCTACCACGAGGCCCGGCAGGCGGTCGCCCTCACCGTGGACGAGGCGGTAGGCGTTGTTGTCGGGGCGGATAAGACCGAGCGTCTGACGCACGAGGTAAGCCTGACGGATGCGGCGCAGCCAGAAGTCGCGGGTGATATCTTGCTGGCGGAAGGTGAGGACGCGCACGGCGATGGAGCCTATCTGCCAGTGGCCGGTAGCGAGGTATCGGCCCTCGTCGTCGAAGACCTCCACAAGCTGCCCCTCCTCCATGTTGCGAGGAAGGGAGTGGATGGCGCCTGAGAACACCCAGGGATGATAGCGGCGGAGGCTCTCGGCCTTGCCGCGCTTGAGGTGAATTTGGGGGTAGGACATAGGGATGTGAAGAGTGAAAAGTGAAGAGTGAACAGTTAACAATTAATGAGAGAAAGTGAAAAAGTAAGGAGCGATTGTTCAAACATTATCTTCAATTCCTTATTGTTCACTGTTAACTTTTTAATTGTTAACTTTCATATTCCTCCACCACATAGTCGCCGCTTTCCTGCAACTCTTGCAGGCGGCGGTATAGGACGAGGCAAGCGTAGGCGTCGGTGGCAGCGTAGAGTTTCTGGGCGTCGGTATAGACGTCGGCCTCCCAGTTGGAGAGCTGGGCGCTCTTCGAGATGCGCAGGCGGAATACGTTGGCAAAAATCTTCTGCAAGCTCATGTCGTCGATGCCCATCGCTTTGACGATGCGCTGAATGTCCACCCAGCCGCCAGCCTTGAGCCTTCTGTGGCGGCGCTGCAAGGCGCGCAGGTCGTCACCCAGGCTGAGGCCCACCTTCGTGATGCCCTCGTCCTGCAACAGCTCCACGATTTCGGGCGTGAGGCCCGTCATGTTGAGGCGGAAGAGGAAGCAGATGTCGTCGGTGCTGACCTGCAGCAGGGCCACGGGGCGCATGGCGCCGGGCTTGAAGTTGGGGCGCGTCTCGGTGTCGATGCCGAGGACGGGGCTTTTGCGCAGCACGCTCACGGCGCGACGGGCTTCGGCCTCGCTCTGCACAACCTCAATCCGCCCTGGAAACGTGAACCGTTCCAGGGCGGGTATGAGATGCTTGTCCGTTCGTTGGAAAAGACTTTGCATTGTTCGACTAATGTCGGGAAGGGACTACTTCAGCGTGCCAGCGTTAGCGGCGGCTACCATTTCGTCGGAGGGGATGATGTAAACCTCTACGCGACGGTTCTGAGCCTTACCGGCGGCAGTGCTGTTGTCAGCCACGGGAGTGGTCTCGCCCTTACCCATGACAGTCTTAATCTGAGAAGCGGTGATGCCCTTGCCGGTGAGATACTTGCTTACGGCGCTGGCACGATCCTCGGAGAGAGTCTGGTTCTTAGCGGTGCTCTCGGCAGCGGTGCAGCCCTTCCAGGCGTCGTTGTCGGTGTGGCCCACGATAGCGAGGTCCATGTCGGAGGTTACCACGTTCTGAGCGAACTGAGTGAGGTTCTGCTGGGCAGCAGCGGTGAGGGCGCTCTTGCCACTCTGGAACAGCAGGCCGCCGTCGAAGGTGACGCGTACGCCGATGGTGTTACCGTTCTCGTCGGTCAGGCCTTCAGCCTGAGCAGCAGCGAGGGCAGCGGCAGCAGCCTTGGCCTTGTCCATCTTCTTACCGATGAGCAGACCGGCGGTGGTACCACCAGCCACGCCTACGGCAGCACCGATGGCAGCGCCCTTCTTAGCGCCGCTCTTGCCGCCTACGAGTTTACCGATGAGAGCACCGATGCCAGTGCCGGCTGCACCACCTGCGGTGCTACCGATGAGACCGCCCTTGGCCATGTTGGTCATGCCGTTGCAGCCACAGAGAATCATGCTTGCGCAAAGCGCGAAGATTGTTACTTTGATACCTTTCATGTGTGTTTTGTTTTAGGGATTAATAAAATAGGTAATGTCTTATTTCTTATTTATTAGGGAATAAGTCCGTGAGAAAGTGCTGCAAAATTACACTTTTCTCATGACACGCGCAAGTTTTTTAGAATTATTTAAGCAAAAAAGCCAGTTTCTTTATGTTTTACTCCTCATTTTCGCTATTTGGGCAATGCTCCAGACGCCATTGGCGGGGAGTCATGCCGAAATGACGCTCAAAGGCGGTGTAGAATGCCTGACGGCTCTTGTAGCCGCAGCCCAGGGCGATGTCTTCTGCCGTGCGCGACGTGTAGCGCGAGGACGCCATGCGCTTGCAGGCCTCCTTCAGCCTCAGCTCATTGAGCAAGGCACTGAAGTTGGCGTCTCCGCCCACACGCACGGCTACCGATATCTGCGGAGACGTGCATTCCAGTTCCCGTGCCAGCAGTTCGGCCGTAATGTCGGGCGAGAGATAGCGGTTTCTCTTGGTGAGGAAATGCAGGATACGTGCGTAAAGCTCTACGCTGCGGGTCTGTTTGCGGTTTTTGACGTATTCCTTCATGGCGGGCTCTTATTTCTGTTCCTTCTTCTTCTGTTCGCGCACAAAGCCCTGAATATAGGCGCGCATCATCTCAATGGCCGAGCCGTTGTCGCCCAGGTTGGGGATGATAATGTCAGCATACTGCTTCGTGGGCGCCACGAACTCGTCGTGCATGGGCTTCAGCACGTTGCGATACTTGGCGATGAGCATCTCCAGCGGATGGCCGCGCTCCACGGTGTCACGCTGAATGACGCGCAGCAGGCGCTCGTCGGCACCCGTCTCCACGTAAATCTTCAGGTCCATCAGGTCGCGCAGCTGCTTGTCGTAGAGCGCCATGATGCCCTCCACGATTATCACGTCGTGGGGCTCCACGTGCACCGTCTCGGGCAGGCGCGTACACGTTATATAAGAATAGGTGGGCTGCTCCACGGCCTTGCCGGAGCGCAGTTCTTCTATCTGCTTGGCCAACAGCGACCACTCGAAAGCATTGGGGTGGTCGAAGTTCGTGAGTTTACGCACGTCGAGGGGCAAATGGCTCTGGTCGTTGTAATAGGAGTCCTGAGGGATGACGGCTACGCTGTTCTCTGGAAGCGATTCTACAATTTTGCGCACAACGGTGGTCTTTCCCGACCCCGTGCCGCCGGCTATACCGATAATTAACATATAAGTAATACTTTTTTTATTGTTTCAGCTGCAAATTTACACATTTTTCCGTAACTTTGCCCTGTCTAAAGAAAAAATTATGACAATTTCTGAAATTATTGACCTCTATTACGCCGACAACGCCCCCCTTCGCGCCCTTCTCGTGCATCACAGTGAGCAAGTGCGCGACCATGCCCTGCGCATTGCCGACTGTCATCCCGAACTCTCCCTCGACCGCCAGCTCCTCGCCGACGGCGCCATGCTCCACGACATAGGCATCGTCTTCTGCGACGCCGCCGGCATCCATTGCCACGGCCGTCACCACTACATAGCCCACGGCCGCGTGGGCGGCCATCTCCTGCGCCGCCTCGCCTCCCAAGGTCTCCAGAACGCCGCTGCCCTGGCCCGCATCTGCGAGCGCCACACCGGCACCGGCCTCCCCGGCTATGAGCCCGAGACCCTTGAGGAGCAAGTCATCTGCTACGCCGACAAGTTCTATTCCAAGAGCCATCCCGAGCGCGTCAGCACCCCCGAGCAAGCCGCTGCCAGCCTCTCCCGCTTCGGCCGCCACTGTGCCGACAAGTTCTGGGAGTGGCACGAGAAATTTAAGACCCTCCCCCAATAAGGCCCTTTCCCTGCCCCTCCCATAAAGGCCGTGAAAGCCCCATACAGCCCCGCTGACGTCCGTCTTCCCGCCTAATAGTTCCAGTCCTCCCCTGTAAGGACTGGAGTTTCTCCCTATAAGGATTGGAGTTTTATCCTGTAAGGACTGGAGTTTTATCCTATAAGGACTGGAGTCCTAACAGGGGAGGACTGCGCTTTCTTCACGTTTACGAAGAGCACAAACTGTTTTCAGCACAAGAATTACTACATTAGTGAGCAACGAGGCTCCCTTTTGCGGCATATAATGCAAAAAGTCAGCGAAATGTTTGGTGCGTTCGCGGAAAAGTAGTACTTTTGCAGCCGCTATTACGTGATGATAGCATCGAGTCGCCGCCACGAGATGGCGGCATAAGTCAAACTTTTAATTACATTTACACACATGGCAACTCGTATTCGCCTGCAACGCCACGGCCGCAAAGGCTACGCTTTCTACAGCATCGTGGCAGCCGACAGCCGCGCTCCCCGCGACGGCCGGTTCATTGAGAAGTTGGGCACCTACAACCCCAACACCAACCCCGCAACCGTTGACCTCTGCTTCGAACGCGCCCTTTACTGGGTAGAGTGCGGCGCACAGCCCACCGACACCGTTCGCAACATCCTCTCCCACGAGGGCGTGATGCTGATGAAGCACCTCAACGGCGGTGTGCGCAAGGGTGCTTTCTCCGAGGAGGAGGCCCAGAAGCGCTTCGAGGCTTGGAAGGCCCAGCAGACCAGCAAGACCACGGCCGTGAAGAGCAAGGAAGCCGCCGACAAGAAGGCCGCTGCCGCCGCTCGTCTGGAAGCCGAGAAGAAGGTCAACGCTGCCATCGCCGAGAAGGTAGCCGAGAAGAAGGCTGCCGAGGCCGCTGCCAAGGCTGAGGCTGAAGCCGCTGCTGCTGCAGAGGCTGCCGCCACTGAGGCTGCTGCCGAAGAGGCTCCCGCTGAGGAGACCGAGGCTCCCGCCGAGGCTTAATCCTCCGCGTCGCCCACTTACGGCACACAAAACTACGCCTGGACCCCGTGCCACCACGGAGCCCGGGCGCTTTGTTTTGAATACCCCGCCCCTCTTATTTTTTAACAAGGATTTAAGAAACAATTCCTCATGGCTTGGTATTTTCAAGAATTGCTGCATGATGCAGCAGAATTCCATGCGGCCCTCTCTCCTCACAGCTCATCTTTCTTCTATTCAGCAGTGCCCGGCACTGCAATTCCTAATAATTCATTGACAGGACGCGATAAAAATTCCTTAATTCCTTAATTCTTGATAAAACAAAATGAAACACTTATTCCTTACAGCAATGCTTGCTACCCTACCCTTCGCAGCCAGCCAGGCTGCCGATGACTTCAAGTACACCGACGAGCAGTTTGCCGACATCCAGATGCTCCGCTATCAGGTGCCCGGCTTCGACCAGCTCTCCCTGCGCCAGAAGACCCTCGTCTATTACCTCCAGGAAGCCGCCCTCTCCGGACGCGACATCCTTTTCGACCAGAACGGACGCTACAACCTCCGCATCCGCCACGCCTTCGAGAAAATCTACACCGACTACCGAGGCGACCGCAAAGACAAGGAGTTCCTCGCCTTCGAGGTGTATCTCAAGCGCCTGTGGTTCTCCTCCGGCATACACCACCACTACGGCTGCGAGAAGTTCCACGCCGACTTCTCCGAGGTATGGCTGCGTAACGCCCTCAAGAGCGTAGGCGCCACCCTCGACGAGGAAATCTTCCCCGTCATCTTCGACGACAGCATCATGCAGATGCGCACCAACCAGCGCGACGGCGACGACCTCGTCCTCACCTCCGCCAGCAACTACTACGCCCCCGGCATCACGCAGGCCGAGGCCGAGGAGTTCTACACCCAGCGCAAGCCCCTCGCCGACCCGCGCCCCGTAATGATGGGCCTCAACTCCCGCCTCGTGCGCAACGAGTGGGGCCTCATCGATGAGCAGGTCTATCGCGTAGGCGGCCTCTACGACGCTGCCCTCTCCCGCGTTGTCTATTGGCTGGAGAAAGCCCTGCCCTTCGCCGACACGCCCCAGCAGAAGCGCGTCATCGGTAAACTCATCGAATACTACCGCACGGGCGACCTCCGCACCTTCGACGCCTTCAACATCCTCTGGCTTAAGGACACCGCCTCCACCGTCGATTTCGTCAACGGCTTCACCGAGTCCTACGGCGACCCCCTCGGCATGAAGGCCTCGTGGGAGAGCATCGTCAACTTCAAGGACCTCGCCGCCACGGCCCGCACGGAGAAACTCTCCGCCAACGCCCAGTGGTTTGAGGACAACTCCCCCGTTGACGCCCGCTTCAAGAAAGCAGAGTGCAAGGGCATCAGCGCCAAGGTCATCACCGCCGCCATACTCTCCGGCGACCTCTACCCCAGCCCCGCCATCGGCATCAACCTGCCCAACTCCGACTGGGTGCGCCGCGACTTCGGCTCCAAGAGCGTCACCATCGGCAACCTCACCTCCGCCTATGCCAAGGCTGCCGCCGGCAGCGGTATGGGTAAGGAGTTCACCATCGACGACGCCACCCTCGCCCTCGTCCGCCAGTACGGCGACCTCACCGACGACCTCCACACCGACCTCCACGAATGCCTCGGCCACGGCTCCGGCAAACTCCTCCCCGGCACCGACCCCGACACGCTGAAGGCCTACGGCTCCACCATCGAGGAGGCCCGCGCCGACCTCTTCGGCCTCTACTACGTGGCCGACCCCAAACTCTGCGAACTCGGCCTCACACCCAATATGGAAGCCTACAAGGCACAGTTCTACTCCTATATGCAGAACGGCCTCATCACCCAGCTCGTGCGCATCAAGCCCGGCAACAACATTGAGGAGGCCCACATGCGCAACCGCTCCCTCATCGCCCACTGGGTACTGGCCCGCGCCAACGGCGAGAAGGTGCAGGGCGCCAAGGGCACCGTAGCCGGCAAGACGCCCGCCGTGGAACTCATCAAGCGCAAGGGCAAGACCTACGTCCGCGTCAACGACTACGCCGCCCTGCGCACCTACTTCGGCGAACTCCTTGCCGAGATACAGCGCATCAAGAGCGAGGGCGACTATGCCGCCGCCCGTGCCCTCGTAGAGACCTACGCCGTGAAGGTTGACCCTGCCCTCCATAAGGAAGTCCTCGCCCGCTACGAGAAACTCAACCTCTCCCCCTACAAGGGCTTCATCAACCCGCGCTACGAGGCCACCTTCGCCGCCGACGGCACCGTCACCGACGTCCGCCTCACCTACGGCGAGGGCTACGCCGAGCAGATGCTCCGCTACAGCCGCGACTACGGCTTCCTGCCCGCCGTGAACGAATAAGGACGAAAACGAAAACTATAACGAAGACGAAAACTTCGTTGCACCACATACCCAGCCCCGAGGACGCCCGCCGCCCTCGGGGCTCATTTTATCCATTCCCCGTTAAAATCATAATAATCATAAAGCATCATAATAATCATTATAGCCAGCGCAGCGGCCTACGGCGTTATGAAGATTTATAGGATGAATTATGATTTTTATGATTCACGTATTCGTTAGATTCGTGCGATTCGTGGTCTCAAAGAATAATTTCTGGATAAAATTTCTTTTAATCACTTTCGGTTCTCCCCATAAAGGGGGAGTAAGAGGGGGGTACTTCAGTTCAGCAAGGCCCCAGGCCTTGCGCGCCCACCTCGCTCCATTAATTAAATATACACGTACGCGCGAGGTCATTTCTTGCTACATTTCCTACATTGCTACATCGGTGCCGCCCAAAAGATAATTTACGCCCCTATTCCCGACAATTCGCATCAAGCAAAGCTCCACGTTTACCAAGCTCCTTCTTATTCCTTTTTGCTCCACGCGCTCGCCGCAGCCGCGGCCTTCTTGCCGTTGAGGAAATAGGAAAGACAACGCATAACACAGCAAACAACATCACATTAAACGCATATATAAGCGGTGAGCCGTCTGAAAAATTGCAGACCTCGCCGCTTATATTGTGTTTATCGGGCCCCACGCGAAACTAATCGTCATTTATATGTTTTTCTACATATGTGGAAAATAGTTTCGACATATGTAGAAAATAGTTTTGACATATGTGAAAAATACTTTCCACATATGTCGAAACGAAATTAAAAGGCGTGGCGTGCAGGCCCTGAGGGGGACTGGACAAGCTCAACCTGTATGCCATGCTTGGCATACAGGCAAAAAGAGAGAAGACGGCGCGGAGGGGCGCTGTCTTCTCTCTCTTTATGATTGCGGACGGGATGATTACAAGAGGATGGGGCTCACTTCTTGATAAATTCTACGCGGCGGTTCTTGGCGCGGCCTTCTTCGGTGGCGTTGTCGGCCACGGGCTCGTGGCTGCCTTTGCCCACTGCGCGGAGGTTCCATTCATCCACGCCGAGTTTCACGAGGGCGGCCACTACGGCTTCGGCACGCTGCTGGCTCAAGGGATCGTTCACTTTGTCGGAGCCTTGGTTGTCGCAATGGCCCTGCACCTCGAAGCGCACGTTCTTGTTCTTGAGCATATAGTCGGCCACCTTCTGGATTTCGGTCATCGACTCGGGAAGGAGCGTGGCCTTGGCGGTCTCGAAGTTGATGTTGTTGGTCACGAACTTGCCGGTCTCTTCCATGGCCTTGGCAATGGCGCCCTCGGAGGCATCGGTGGCGTTGCGGCCATAGAGTTCGCCGGCACCGCGGGCGATGCGTACGTTCTTCAGATAGGCGGGGTTCTCACCACGATAGAAGAATGTCATCCAACCAGCACCGGCCTTGGCACTGGGTACGTTGATGTAGCGAACATTATCTACATACACTTTAATTACACGCTTGTTGAACGAGATGGCATAGTGATGCCAGCGGTTGTCGTTGAGCTTTGTCTTCTGGTCTTGATGGCTGGAACCCTCCTTGCTATGATTGTTTGCACAGTCTGGACGCACGTAACCAAGGCTAAGGGCCCCATTATGACCCCAAGTCAATGTGAATATCTCCGAATCTCGCTGCTCATCAGGGTGCATAAAGTCTATCTCAAAGCTTCCTTCGGTGTACATAATGTCGAACTCCACGGTGAACTCATCGCCGAAGTAGTTTTTGGGATTCTTGCTGATGAGGGGCTTTATCCAGCAGTCCTCCTTGGCAAGTTCAATGGCCTGCTCGCCGTTCACGACGGCTATCTCGGCATTGCCGCGTTCCAGGTCCCACTTGCTGGGGAACTCGCCCACCTGCTCGCCCTTGACGACGTCTTCAAACACGACTACGGAGCCGGGCACGAAGTCGCTCTTGACATTGGCGGTGGTCACAGAGGGGGCAGCGGCTTCTTCCGTTTCCTGGGTCTCCGTGGCTTCGGAATTGTTCTTTTTGCTTTTCTTACCGTTGAGGACGCGGTCGGCAGCATTGTCAACCGTGTTCTCCACTTTCTGCTCAATCTTTTGCTTTACTTTGTCCTTGGCCTTATCGGCAAGACCCTTGAGGAAACCTTGAGCGGAGGCTACGCCGCTGCCGCAAAGCATCAGCAGCAGGGAGGTAAGGATAATTTGAAATTTTCTCATGGTTACTGTTGTTTTGTTGTTATTTGTTTATGTTTATCGTTATTTCCTTCTACGCGGCAAAGGTACACATTATTTATAATATATCGGCATATTTCCGGCATATTTTATTCAATTCTCGCCCTTTCTCACAAAAAATGTGATAAAAAGTCCCGCAAAGAAGTGTTTATTTCAAAAGATATTGTAACTTTGCGGGCGGTAAAGTTTGTTAACCCCCTGTTCCTATTAACCTCAAAACTTATAAGGTAGGTTCTATAAATTAGCTCGCGCCGATTTGGCGGCTCTTCCGACTTTTGGAAACGTCCAAAAGTATAGATTTCTTTTTTTCATGAAGGAGCGTAGCGGGCTACGTGACTGAATGAAAGGAAGGAAGACACGAGAGAAGAGACCAAAAGCGGCCGAGAATAGAATACTACCCGAAATGAAAGAGAAAACCAATTTATAAAACCTACCATATTATGATTCCCTTAGTAGCCCTCGGTCCTATTGGATCGTTTATCTTTCTGGCTGTTCTGGCCGTTGCTCTTTATGTATTAGGAAAATTCCTCGGTCGCCTGCCCGTTCCCGCAGTAAACACCCTGCTGAAGTGGGCGTGCATCATCGGTGCGGTGCTCTGCGGCCTGCTGGCCATCTATATCGGTATCACGGAAGGCATCACGGCTCTCCTGGGCTGGGTGACTAACCACACGGGTACGACTATCGTCATCATCTTCGTAGCCGTATGCATCGTGGGTGCCCTCACGCATACCTCGGTAGGGCTTGGCTCTTTTGGCAAGATGTTCTCGCACAGCGAGGAGGAGAAGAAGATGTGGCGCGACAATATGTACCGCGATAAGTATGGCAACACGCACACTAACGGTGTGGACCGCGACATTGCTAATAAGCGGTATGACGAGACGCATTAAGAACCACGGATATCACGGATAACGCGGATAGAACCACGGATATCACGGATTTATACGGGTAAGGTCGATTGAAAAAGGGAACCGGCGGACCACTTGGAGTGGCCCGCCGGTTGCGGTATGAGGGGGACTGGTGTCTGTTAGAGGATTACTTTCTTGCCGTTCTTCACGAGTATGGCGCCGTGGGAAGCTGCGGCGGGACGGCCCTGGAGGTCGTATGTGCGTCCGTTGTCTGTTGTCTGTTGTCTTAGCACAGTGCCTACGCCGGTGAGAAGGGGATCGTCGTCGCTGACGATGGCGTCCTCCATGCGTATCTGGGCGGCGTTGACGATTTCCATGCTCTCGGCATCAAGGAGGAGGGCGATGAGACGGCAGTTGTCGAGGTCGCTGACGAGGGACTTACCGGTGGTGTACTTGGGAATGTCGAAGCCAAATCTGTGCTGCTTGGGCTCGCCCTTGACGATGGCGCCGGTGAGGCTGCCTTCCAGACCGAGGCCTTCGGCGCAGTATTCCATCACGTCGTTATAGATGGGACGCCAGTTGGCGGGCTTCTGCGTGAGTTCGTAGAGCTCGGGGGCGTTCTGCTTGTAGAGGGCCTTGGTCTCGGAATCTACCTGCGAGGTGAAGTAGTTCATCTGCTGGGCATACTGGAGGTCGTCCTCGGCGAGCACGTAGGTGAGGAGGTAGGGGCAGTAAGCGCAGTCGATGTTGAAGATGGTGCTGGTCTGGAGGCCGATGTGCTGGCCGTCCTTGGAGCGTACCACCTTGTCGAAGCCGATGGTGGCCTCCGTTATCTGGCGGCGCACGGCGTCAACGTCGTCCTTGATACCGAAGTAGCCGTTGGAGGAACCGCCGTAGGGGTCGCAGGTGTAGAGACGGTTGACGACGCAGGAGGGAGCGCCGGTGGCACCGAAGGTGGCAAGGACATCGTCCATCATGTAGTTGGACTTCTGGTCCTGACCGGTGTGGATGCCGATGAGGGCGATGTTCTCGCCGTACTTCTCACGCAGCATTTCCATGCCTACGAGGCCGCGGGGGCACCAGCCGCACCACGTGCCGGTGTTCTCCTCGATGACGGGCATACGGTCCACGTCCTCACTCTCGTTCACGGCGATGATGGAGCCGTTGACGTCGGAAGCGATATCCACGTCCTTGCCGTTAATCTTGCTTACCTTTATCTGGAGGCGCTGGCGGGAGGGATCGGCGGGAGCCTTGATGTCGTCGTTGAGGTTGGCCTGCTCAAGGAAGCGGATGCCGTCCTTGAAGCGTATCTTCTGGGTGTTCTCGCCCACGGTGACGTCGAAGGTAGCACTCTTGATGGCATCAACACCGTAGTTGGTGAAGGTGGTGTTGAAGGCCACCTTGCTGTCGCCGGCGTAGCAGCGTGAGGACTTCACGGCGTCGAAGCGAATGTCGTTGTGGGGGAAACCGCCGTTGCCCTCGGTCTCAACATAGCAGAAGAGGCTGGCATAGGTGGTCCACTGATACTGCGACATGAGGCTGGAGGTGTAGGGGGTGTAGTCCTCTACGCGGCCGTTGTGCCAGTCGGGGTCGTCGTCGCCGCTCATAAAGGCATAGTAGGGGCGGGAGGTGGGGAGGAGATAGGAGCAGCTGTACCAGTAACCGTCCTTCAGGCCGCCCTTTTCGTCGCGGCCGTTCTTGTAGTTCTCCTTGTATTCGCCGGGATAGACGATGGTGTAGCCAATCTGGAGGTTGGGGTGGTCTTTGGTAATGGTGAAGTCGCAGGGGATACCTACCACCTGGTTGCACTTGTAGTAGGGGTCATCGGGGTCCTTGACGTCGAGGTTGAGGTCGTAGCCGTAGAAGGTGCCCTTGCCGGCAACGTCCTCTTCTTCCTCATCAGCGCCAATCCAGTGTTCCTTGAGGCCGTTGGGCTTGGCGATGATGTGGTTGACGGTCTCGGTGAAGTCGTAGTAGTCGCTCCAGAGGAGGCTCTTCTCGGGGTCCTGCTCCATGGGGTCCATAACGAAGAACTGAATCTCGGCGGCGTTGGGGGGCAGCATGAACCAGAGGTTCTTCACCTTGTTGCCGTAGAACTGGCTGACGACGTCCTCGCGGTAGATTACGTAGTTGAAGCTGGACACGCCCTTGCGGTAGGGCATCCAGGGCTGAACGTAAACGCTCTTGTTGTCCATGGGAGCGTATGTCAGCACCTTGGCATCCTGCATACTCTTGGCCCAGTTGGCCTGGAAGTCGCCTTCGATGTCGTTGGGCTCGATGTCAATCTCTTCCTCTTCTTCTTCGTCGCCACCGCCGGTGCTGCGGTTGTCAATCTCGGAGGGAAGGGTCTGGAAGAAAAGGAAATCCATGCAGGAGCCGTTGATGGACTTGTCGGTCACACCGTACTCCGAAGGCCAGCCGGTGATGGTGGTGCCTTCTCCGTCGATATAGATGAAGTCATTGTCGGGAATTTCTTCGCCAAAGAAGCTGATGATCACGTCGGCGCTGATGGTGTAGCAGCCCTTGCGGAAAGCGTTGTCCTTGATGTCCCAGGTTTTGGGATTGGAGGAGAGATAGATAATATTGTTAGGGGAATCCCAGTCCATGCAGTTGGAGCCGTTGGCGTGGAATACCCATGAGCCGTTCTTCTTCTCAAGTCTCCATTCGGGATCGTCGGGGGCGATGGTGGAGGTAATCACCGTGGAGCCCTTGGTGGTAACGAAGTAACCGTTGTCGCAGACAAGGTAGAATCTCTGGCCGTCAACGGGAGGCTCGGAGGTGAGGCCGTCCGTGTTGACCTGTGCGGCAGCCGTCAAAGTGCAGAGGGCTGCGGCGAGAAGTGTAAACAGTTTTTTCATTTGTGTGTTGTTATTAAGGAATTAAGGGATAAAAGAATTAGCGGGCGAGACGGACTTTGCCGTTCTGTATGTAGAGGCCGCCGGCAGGGGCGGAGGACAGACGATGGCCGGCGAGGTCGTAGGACGTTGTCCGTTGTCCGTTGTCTGTTGTCTGTTCTCTCAACACGCTGCCTATGCCTTCAGCCACTTCCACGCGGGCTTTGCCGGCATTGGCCACGTGGCCCTCGGCATCGGCGACGATGGCCACGACGTATATCTGGTCGTACTTCAGGGCGGCGCGGCCGTAGTCATTGCAGGTGATGGGCAGGTTGCAGGCGTTCTCGGCCGTAGTGCCGGCCTTGCCGTCGGCGGGCAGGGGGTCGGTGTGCTCGCCCTCTGCGGGCGTGTAGCTGCTGCCTATCATCACGTCGTTGAAGACGAGGTTGGTGAGTTCGGTGCTGCCGTACTTGCCTCCCTGGGCAAACTCGGCGTAGAGGTTGCGGATTTCGCAGGTGCCGTCGCCGCGGAAGTTGTTGCGCGTCTCATTCTTGGCGAAGACATTGGCCTGGCGCCACATGCGGAGTGTCTTGTCGTCGGGGTTAGCGGGGCAAGTGAGGCCGTCGGCGGTGAGGGCGTAGGAGATTTTGCAGCCGGGGCAGTTGTTGAGGAAGTCAACGCTGGCCTTGGCGGCTACCGTCTTGCCGTCGGGCTGGAGCGTGCCGCTCACGTGCACCTCAACCTCGGGCATGATGGCATTGCAGGCCAGGAAGTCGCCTATAATCCACTCGTCGGGGTCGGAGCCGTAGAGGGGGTCGAGGGCCTTGGTGCGGCGGTCGAGCAGGCAGGAGGGTGCGGCAGAGAGGCCGAGGGTGGGATAGTTGGGATTATACATGGCGTCGTCCTGATTGTGCTGGTGGGTGCTGACGGCGATGTAGTTGTCGTAGTGCGTCTTCATATACTCCATGCCGGCCCAGCCGCGGGTGCAGTGCTGGCAGCCCGTGCCGGTGTGTTCCTCCATCACGGTGTAGCGGGGCACGAGGCGGACGTATATGGTGCCGAGGGCGGAGGAGGAGGTCGGCGTGACGGGCTTACCGTTGACGGACGTCAATGTCACGGTGGCGGTGTACTGGCCAATCTCGGCGGGAGTGGGAGCCACGATGTTGATGGTCTGCAACTGGTTGAAGCCGGTGGCGATGTTCACGTCGGCCGTGCCTTCGGTAGTCTTGCCGCCGAAGTCCACTTTGTAGCCCACCTGCTTGATGGGCGTGCCGCTGTTGCCGCGGACGACGGCTTGGATGTTGGCCGTGGTGTTGATGCCGCCGCCGAAGTCGAAGACGTCGCCCATGACGGCGTAGTCGCTGGGAAGGGTCACGCCTTTCATGCGCACTTGCAGGCCGCTGCAGCCCCAGCCTTCGCCGGAGTAGTCGGTCCACGTCTTTTTGTTATAGACCATCAGGCCGCCGGGCTTCGAGGTGCCGGCGGTGAGGATGGGTTCCTTCTCCTGCTTGGTGGCGGTGGAGATGATGCGGAAGGTGTAGCCCACATACACGTTCTTGCCCTTCTCAAGCTTGTAGGGCTCTTTGAACATGTAGGTGTTGTAGCCCACGCTGGAGCCGTCGTCGTTGAAGGTGCTGACGAGCGGCGTGTTGATGTCGTCGGCGGAGGCTACGAAGGCGGTGACTTCCCAGGCCTCCTCGGTGGAGAAGGGCACGTCGATGCCGGTGATGTACGTGCCGTCGAACTGGTCATCGACGGTGAGCAGCACGGCGGCGCCGAACATGCTCTGCGTGGAGAAACCGTGGCCCTGAAGGGCGCTGAAGTTGTTGTCGGTGTAGCCCCACAGCATGGTGTCGTCGGCAGCGCGGAGGCTACTGATGCAGAGGCTGCACAGAAGGGCTACGAGGAAAAGCGTTTTTTTCATTTTGATGTTATTTGATTGTCTTCTTTCCGTTGTTGATAAAGAGGGAGTGCCCCCCAGGCCGGCTCTGCAACTTGCGGCCTTGAAGGTCGTAGGGAGTTGTCCCTTGTCCCTTGTCCGTTGTCCGTTGTCTGTTGTCCGTTGTCTGTTGTCTCAAAACCGACCCTATACCCTCCGGCACTTCCACGCGGCTCTTGCCGGCGTTGGCGATACGCCCTTGGGCGTCGAGGACGAGGGCCACGACGTATATCTTATCGTATTGCAAGGCATCGCGGCAGACGTCGCTGCAAGTGATGGTCACGTTGCGGGAAGTCTCGCCGGAAGTGCCGGCCTTACCCTCGGCGGGGAGGGCATCGGTGGTCGGCTGTCCGTCGGCGGTGGTCTGGCTGCTGCCTATCATCACGTCGTTGAAGACGAGGCCGTAAAGCTCTGTGCTGCCGTACTCGCCGCCCTTGGCAAACTCGGCGTAGAAATTGCGGAGTTCGTTGCTGCCGTCGCGGCGGAAGTGCTCGCGCGTCTCGGCCTGGGCAAAGATATTGGCCTGCATCCAGCGGCGCTGCGTCTTGGCGTCGGCGTCGGCGGGACAGGTGAGGCCGTCGGCCGTCAGGGCGTAGAAGACGCTGTAGCCCGGGCTGTCGTAGAGGAAATCCACGTTGGCCGTGACGGCAACGGTGGTGCCGTCGGGCTGGAGCGCACCCGTGGCGCGCACTTCCACCTCGGGCACGATGGCGTTGCAGGCTTCAAAGTCGGCGATGATAAGGGCATTGGTGTCGGAGCCGTACAGAGGGTCAATGGGGCCGGTCCTGCGGTCGAGGGCACAGCTTGGCGCACCGCTTAGTCCTATATCGGGGTAGTTCTTGTTCACCATGGCGTCGTCGTCGTTGTAGTTGTGGGCGCTGATGGCGATGAAGCGGTCGTAGTGGTTGCGCATATACTCCATGCCGGCCCAGCCGCGGGTGCAGTGCATGCAGCCCGTGCCGGTCTTTTCTTCCATCACGGTGTAGCGGGGCACGATGCGCGTGTAAAGGGTGGCGGTGGCGGCGGCAGTGGTGGGGCTGACGGGCTTACCGTTGACGGATGTCAGAGTCACGGAGGCGGGATACTGGCCCACAGAGGGGAGCGTGGGCACGGTGAGGGTGACGCTGGCCGTCTGGCTGGAGCCGGCGGGGATATTGACGTCGGCCGTGCCCTCACTGGTCTGGTCTCCGAGCGTCACGCTGTAGCCTATCTTGCTAATAGCGTTGGCGCTGTTGCTGCGGATGAGGGCCTGGAAGGTGGCAGTGGCGTTGATGGCGCCGCTGAAGTCGTAAACCTTGCCCATAGTGGCGTTGTCGCTGGGAAGGACGAGGTCTTTCAGGCGCACCTGCAAGCCGCTGTTGCCCCAACCCGCGCCGGAGTAGTCGCTCCATTCCTTTTTATTGTATATCATCAGGCCGCCAGGCATAGCCTCGCCGCCCGTGAGGATGGGGGCGCGCTCTTCCTGCGTGGCCGTGGAGATGATGCGGAAGGTGTAACCCACATACACGTTCTTGCCCTTCTCAAGCCTGTAGGGCTCTTTGAACAGGTACGTGTTGTAGCCGATGCTGGAGCCGTCGTCGTTGAAGGTGCTGACGAGGGGCGTGTTGATATCGTCGGCGGAGGCCACGAAGGCCGTCACTTCCCAGGCTTCCTCGGTGTTGAAGGGCACGTCGATGCCGGTGATGCTGGCTCCGTCGAACATATCGTCCACCGTGAGGAGCACGGCGGCGCCGAACATATTCTGCTGGTTGAAGCCGTTGGCCTGAAGGGCGGCATAGTCGGCAGGGGTGTAGCCCCACAGCAGGGTGTCGTCGGCAGCGCGGAGCATCGTGCCGCAGAGGCTGGCAAGAAGAAGGATTAAAAAGGATATGCGTTTCATCATTTTTTGTTCAAGCAACAGTTGCGAAATTCTATTTTTGCTCTATGTGATTGACCGTAACTGAAAATTTTTTGTCAAAATATTTTACAGTTTCGGGGTGTTTTCTTAGCGTTTTTTGGCCGTGGAGGGCAGCGCGCGACGTCTCGGGCGGAAATACGCGATTTTTGATTACTTTGTTAAACGACTTATTTATATAGTGTTAAGTCTGCAAGAGGAATGACGGATATTCTTTTAGGTGCGCTACTCCCGCATTTAGTTGCGAAAAGGCGCCGTAGGAAATTTGTTTTTTTGTGATTTTTTCGGAAAACGGCGGGTTCCAGTGAAAACTAATCCTCCTTTAATTTGAACTAGTCCTGATTTAATTCGAACTAGTCCTGATTTAATTTGCACTAGTCCTCCTTTAGTTTCTGGTAAAAGGGAAGTAGTGAAAATTAAAAGGGAGATAGTGAAAATTAAAAGGGATGAAGGAGCAAAATGATGGGAAACCGGCACGTTCGGTCCGCCTTTTTGCGCATTTAGGCCTCATCGCGCCGCGTTTTCTCCTTTTTTCGTTTTGTCAAAATTTTTTACAGTTTCAAATAATCGTTATGGACGGTTGGGCAGTAATGCAGTCGGAAAATTTCCATGCCGCACCGTTAAAAATGCTTCTTGCCGCCGGAGATGCGCAGGGTGTGGGCGGCAGGCGACGAGGTGAGGCGGCGACCCGCGAGGTCATACGTCTGTTGTCCCTTGTCCTCCGTCTGTTGTCCGTTGTCTGTTGTCCTCAACACATTCAGGCCGGTGGGCTCTTCCACGCGGACGCGGGCGGCGTTGCACACCTTGCCGTCGGCGTCCATCACGAAGGCCACGGCGTAAATCTGGTCGCGGTGGAGGGCCTGGAGGAGTACGTTGCGCGTGGGGAGGGCGAGGGTGTAGGCGCTCTCCACCTTACTGCCTGTTGTGCCGGCGGCGATTTGCGCCTGCGACTTTCCCGTGGTGGGATGGAAGGAATGGGCGATGCACACGTCGTTGTAGTGGATGAAGACCTCATTGCTGCCGTACTTGCCGCCGGCACCGAACTCGCCGAGCTCGTTCATGCCGCCGTAAGCCTCGGTGAGGAGGATGGCCTCCTTGCTTGAACTGCCCCAGGTGTTTTTCTGGCGCCAGAGGGCGGTGTTGCCGCGGAGGCTGTCGGCCGTCAGGACGAAGGCGATGCTGGGCGAGGCCACTTCGCCGAGGTATTCCACGGCGGCCTTGGCGTTCACGCTATTGCCATCGGCGCTGAAGGTGGCGCTGAGCTGGATATCTACGTCGGCGGGCTCGGCATTGTAGGTGGCGAAGTCGGTACGGATGCCGAGGGGGCCGAAGGTTCCGTAGTAGGCGTCGCATGGCTCGTTCTTGCGGTCGATGACGCTGGTGGGCGAGCCCGTGAAGATATTGGGATAGTCGGGGCAGACCATCGCGTCGTCGCCGTTGTAGTTGTGCACGCTGATGCCGATGAAGTGGGGCTCGTGCTGCTTGAGGTACTCCATGGCCACCCAGCCGCGGGGACAGTAGAGGCAGCCCGTGCCGGTGCTTTCCTCCACGATGGAATGGCGCTCCACGATGCGGCCGAGGGTGGTGGACGCGAACGAAACAGGGGCTACGGCCTTCTGCGAGGCCTTGCCGTTGAAGGCCGTCAGGGTGAGTTTGCCCTCATAGGGGCCTATGGCGGCGGGAGCCTGGAAGGTGAGGGGCAGGGTGCCGCGGCGCTTGAAGCCGGCGGGGACGGGCGTGGCAAGGGTCTGGGTGTAGGTCTGTGCCGTACCGCCGACCTCCACGGTGTAGGTGACGGCGGTGATGGGCTCGGCACTGTTGCTGACGACGGAGGCGTTCACCACGGCGGTGGAGCCGGCAGGGGCGGTGGGGGCCTCGGCACCCTTCAGCGTGATATTGACGTCGGGGAGCGAAGTGCCGGCGACGTGGGCCAGCATGGCCGTCGGGTAAGCGGTCCAGGAGTTGTTGCCCCACGAGGTACCTGACATCAGCCAGAGGGAATGCTCGGCTCTGGCGATGTCAACCATCACTACGGCCTCGGCATCCTCGGTGGTTTGCAGGCGAGTGACGTTGAAGGTGTAGCCTACGAAGAGGCCGTCGGTGGGAATGGCCACGGGCTCGTCGAAGAAGACGGTGGTGTAGCCGCCCTTGTGGATTGTGCCGGAGTAGGAGGCGGTGGCGAGCACGCTGTCGGTGGGCATGAAGGAATCACCCTCCTCGCTGAACGTGGCACCCGCGAAGATTTGCAGCTTGCTGACGTTGTCGGAAACGAAAGGCACGCTTATGGCCTTGACGGTGGCGCCTTTCACGGTCTTGTCGTAGGGAATCTTCATGGCCACGCCGATGCGGGTGAGCATCCTCACGTTGGTGTATTTCCACTCGGCGGGGTCGCCGGTGGCAAAGCCCCATGCCACGGTGCCGTCCACGTTGGGGGCGAGGCTGTTCTGGCCCAGCGCATACTGACGGCCGAGACAGAGCACGGCGATGATAAGAATGAATTTCCTTATGTTCATTTTGCTATTACTTTTTTACCTTGTTGTATGTAGATATTGCCGTGAAGCTTCAAGCCAACGGCGCGACCAGAGAGGTCAGTCGTCTGTTGTCCGTTGTCTGTTGTCCCCAGTCCGTTGTCTGTTGTCTGTTGTCTTAACACATTGATGCCCTCGGTCGCCCCTACCCTGCAACGGGCGGCGTTGGCCACGGTGCCGTCGGCATTGAAGACGATGGCGGTGAGATATACCTTGCCGTAATCCATGGCCTGGCGCATAAGACTGGAGGCATTGAGGGCCACGGTGGAGGCGGCAAAGGCGGTGGCGCCCTTTGTGGTGGGCGAGAGGGTGACGGAGCCGTCCTTGATGCTGCCGTTGGTCTGCTTCGTCCACGTAGAGCCGCACATCACGTCGTTGTAAGTCAGGAAGATGTAGCCGTCGCCGTATGCGCCGCCCTTGCAGAAGATGGCGAGGTCGCCCATGCCGTTGGGGTCGGTCTGGTACAGGTCGTTGTTCTGACGCCACGGGCTACCGGTGCCCGTGATGCCGTCGGCGGTGAGGACGAAGGCCACACGGCTGCCGGGACTGCTGGCAAGGAAGGTCACGTCGGCGGAGGCATTCACGCTATTGTGGCTGGCATCGGCCCAGGAGCCTGCCACGGTGATGACGGCGGTGGGATCCACGTCGCTGTACTTGTTCACGCACTGCGCCATGCCCTCGCCCCATTCACCGTAATAGGGGTCGATGTTGATGGCCGTGCGATCCACGCAGCAACTGGGGGCACCGTCCCAAGGCAGGTCGGCATAGTCGGGACAGTACATGGGGTCGTTGTTGTTGTATTGGTGCACGGCCACGACCAAGGCCTGGTCGGCCTGCTTCTCATGCACACGTTCGAGGGCCAGCCAGCCACGCGGGCAGTTGCCGCACCATGTGCCGGTGAATTCTTCTATGAGCGTGAGGCGCTGATGGAGTTCGTCGCGCACGTCGAGGTCGAAGCCGGCGGCGCTATGGTCGTTGTAGGGCTTGCCGTTAACGGCCGTGATGCTCACGAGCCCCTGATACGTGCCGGCCTTCTTGGGGGCCGTGAAGGAGATGGCCACATTGCCGTACTGGTTCAGGCCGCTGGGGATGGGCTCGGCCAGTGTGGCGGTGCCGTTCTGCGTCTTGCCGTCCAGCTCCACGGCATAGCCGATGCTCTGCACGGGTTCTGCGCTGCTGCTGGCCAGTGTCAGCTCGGCAAGGGCTTCGCCGCCTTTCTGGCACTTGCGGCTCTGCACCTGAAGGATGCTTACCTTGCTCTCGTCGAGCTGCATGCCGGTGACGAAGAGCTGCAAGGCGCTCACGCCCAGTTCGGGATAGTCGTACCAGCGGCCGAACTTGTTCTCGTAGAGCCACAGACCGTCCTTCGCCTCGCCGTCGGCGGTGCAGATGGGGTAATAGTAATTGGTGTCGAAGCTGTAGCCGATGAAGAAGCCTTCGGCCGGAATGGCGAGGGGACTCTTGAGGTCCACGCGGGTATAGCCGTTGCCTTTCACCTTGCCGCTGTATTTCTGCTCAAAGGTCTTGGCCGGCAGCCAAGCGGCGGCATACTCGATGGATGGCACTGACCAGATGCTGATGTTCGTGGCGTCGTCGGTAGCAAAGGGAAGGTTTACGGCCGTTATCTTGGCGCCTTTCAGCTCGCCGTCGCCGGGCACCCACATGGCTATTTCCGTCCGGCCGCCACCGCTGCCGGCCACGGAGAAATCGGGCGCGGTGCTGTAGCCCCACAGGGTCTCCTGCGAGAATGCCGTGAGGGGAAGGACGAAAAGGAATACGAAAAGGAGGGAACTGAGTAAAGGTTTCTTCATGCGCGTGTTCTTGCGTACGTATGCGTACGCGTAATAATATAAATAGGTATATCCCTACGGATAGGAACACCCGTCTTGCAGGCATTCCTATCGTAGGGGGGAGGTAAGTGAAAAGTTAAAAGTGAAAAGTTGCGGGGTGAGGCCTTTTATCTTATCACCTTCTTGCCGTTCTGGATTACGACGCCGTGAGCCTGGGTGGCGATGCGGCCGGAGAGGTCAACGGCAGTCTGCTGGCCGTTACCCGTTGTCTCCTGCAGCACGGTGCCGATGCCTTCGGCTTCTTCAACCTTGGCACGGGCAGCGTTGACGATTTCACCGGAAATCTTATCAAGCACGAGGGCTACGACGTTCACCTGGTCGTACTTGATGGCGGGCTTGCCGTAAGAGGAAGCGGTAATGCTGACGGTGTAGGCGTTTTCAACCTTCTCGCCAACCTTGGAGAGGGTGGGAAGAGCCTCGGCCTTGTTCTTGTGGGCGGTGTTCCAGGAGCTTCCAATCAGCACGTCGTTGAAGACGAGGTTGGCAATCTGGCTCTGGCCATACGTGCCACCCTTGCAGATGAGGGCAGCCTTCTTGCCGAGTTCGGTCTTGGTGTCAAAACCGGCTTGAGTGGTGGTGTAGTTGGCGTAGTTGTTGTACTGCTTCCAGCGGTTCCTGATGGTGGTGCTGGCACCCTCGGGGCAGGTCATGCCGTCGCCGGTCAGCACGTAGGCAATCTCGTAGCCTTCGCAGTCGGTGAGGAATTCAATGCTGGCCTTGGCGTCCACCTTGGAGTGAGTCTCGTCGGTGTAGGCACCGCTGACGGTCACGTCAACGAAAGGTGCGATGGCACCGTAGTAATCCAGGTCGGCATCGATGGTGGTGCCGAAGCCGCCCTCATAGGGGTCAACCTGGCCATCCTTGCGGTCAACCATAGCGCCGGGAGCGCCCTTCCACTGGATGGAAGCGTAGTTGTTGTTGTACATCGGGTCGGCAGAATCGTACTGGTGGATGGCAATGCCGATTACTTCGGGACGGAACTCCTTAATGTATTCCATAGCAGCCCAGCCGCGGGGGCACCAGGCGCAAGTGGTGCCGGTGAACTCTTCAATGACGGTGTTGCGCTTGACGGAACGTGAGAGCACGTTCACCTTGGCAACGACAGGGTCGGCAGTGACGGCCACGCCGTTCACCTTTGTAATGGTCACAATGGCATTGTAGCCGCCTTCCTTTTCGGGCAGCGTTATGTCAATGGAGATAGTGCCGGGCTTATTGATACCTGAAGGTATATTGACCTTGGCTTCATCGGCAACAGTCTGTCCGTTGAGCTCAACGGTGTAGCCTACGCTTGTGATGGCGTTGCTGCTGGTGCCCATCAGGTGGCACTTGAGGGCAGACTTGTCGCCCTTGCCGCCATATACGTTGTCAATAGCCGTAAGGACAACATTATTCTCGGGGAGTTTGAGACCCTTCACGAGAAGTTGCAGGGGGCTGGCGCCAAACTGGCCGGAGTAGTCCTCCCACTTGCCGCCGACCAGCAGGTTGAGAGCACCGGGAACGAGGTCTGCGCCCGTTGCGATGGGGTACTGCTCTGTTTGTGCCGAGGCTGAGCTGATGGTGAACTTATAGCCCACGTACAGCGTCTCGCCCTTTGTCATCTTATATTCCTTTTCCAATGCTACGTTGTTGTAGCCTTTCTTCACACTGCCGGAGAGTGTGCCGGCGGCCAGGTCGGTGCCACCGAGGGTCTTGGTAACGAACACGGAAACGCCCGTGGCCTTCGTGGTGAAGAAGGGCACGGCCACGCCTTGGATAGTTGCGCCGTCCAATAATTCGTCCACTACCACTTTGATGGCAGCGCCGAACTCGCCTGTGCCGCCTGTGCCGACGCAAGCGTAGCCGAAGTTTTCGTCGTAGGCATAGCCCCACATGTCCGTGCCGTCAAGGCTGGCGGCGTGGAGAGGTCCCTGGGCTTTTATCTGAATCTTTTGAAGGCGCTGGGCCTGCATGCTGATGCCGAACAGTACGGCCACAGCGAGAAGGAGTAGTTTCTTCATCTTTATTTCCTTTACAAATTAGCGAATAACTTTCTTGCCGCCCTTGATGAGGAGGCCCTTGGCGCCCTGAGAGGCTACGCGGCCCTGGAGGTCGTATGCCTTCTGCGACTGAGAGCTTACTGCGGCCTGCTGTATGCCTTCGGGGCCAGAACCTTTCTCATAAACATACTTCACGGTGTAGGTGTTACCTTTCGCACCGTTAACATAGAACTCCATGGTGCAAGTGCACTCGCCGGGCTCATATTCATAGCTAGCCATGCTCATGCAGTTCCATTCGGTAAGGATGTCCTTTGTCTCACCGGCCTTGATGACTTCAGCACCCGTCTCGTAGGTGGCACCGGAGGGATACATCTGACACATACCGCCCAGGCAGCACTGGAAGGAACCGAAGCTGTACTTGGGAGTGAACTTCATCGTCACCTTAGCATCGGTTAATTCATTATTCCTCAAGGAAGGGCTGTGGAAGATTACGTCACCCCACTCAGGGTCAATCTCTGGCGTGATAATCATTGTCTCGCCGTCCTTGTACTCTTTGCCGTCATTAGGATTAACAAGGACTACACCCGGCAGAGGATTGTCATTGGTCTTTTCTTGATAAACATACTTCACGGTGTAGGAGTTACCTTTCTCACCGTTAACGTAGAATTCCATGGTGCAAGTGCACTCGCCATACTTGTACTCGAAAGTCGCACTGTCCATGCAGTTCCATTCGGTAAGGATACTCTTTGTCTCACCGGCCTTGATGGCTTCAGCGCCCGTCTCGTAGGTGGCACCGGAGGGATACATCTGACACATGCCGCCAAGGCAGCACTGGAAAGAGCCGAAGCTGTACTTGGGAGCGAACTTCATCGTCACCTTTACATCGGCCTTGCCTTTATTCTTCAATGAAGGGCTCTCAAAAATTACGTCGCCCCACTCTGGGTCAACATTGGGCGTGATAATCATCGTCTCACCGTCCTTGTACTCTTTGCCATCGTTAGGGCTGACGAGTACTACGTCCTTCTGGGCGAAGGTGGGGGCAGCCAGAAGTGCGGCTGCGAATAAAGCGTAAAGTTTCTTCATAGAAATAAAAGTTTTTGAGTTATTATTTATTTAGATTTGTCAAGAGTTAGCGGCATGCCGCGGGTTAAGCGTTCACGAGGGGGAAACGCTTAACCTGCAGCATCTCGCCGTCCTTGGAGGACACGATTACTACGACATACATATTGGCTGCCGTCCACGCGTTGTTGATTGCCAGGCTGTAGTGGCAGGCTGCGGCGGTGCCCTCCGTCAGGCTTACGGCATCGCCGTCGATGGGCGTGAGCGTGGTGCGGAAGATGTTGTTATGTCTGAACTCGCGGTTGCGCGAACCGTCGGGCATCTTCTGCCAACTTATGAAGTCGTTCTCCGTCACCCACACCTGTACGAGGGCGTCGAGGCTCTGCGTGGTGCTGATGTTGAAGTTTACGTCATAGGTGTTGGCGTCGCTCTCGCTGACGGTGCCTGTGAAGTCGGAGATTTTCACGGGAGTGGTCTGTGCGGCGTAGGTGTGCACAAGTTCGGGCAGGCGGTTCTGCACCTCGGGGCCGCCGCAGAGGGGTTCGCCGATGCGGTTGACGCGCACGGCGGGCTGGGGCAGATTTTCGTTGCCGAGCTTCAGGAAATATTCCTGTCCCTCCTTCGTAAAGAGGGGAGTGCCCATGCCGAGCATGCCGCTGTGGATACCCACTGCTACTACGTGGCCCGAATAGAAGTGCTCCAAGTTTTCAACGACGGTCGTGGCCGTGGGACAGTTGGGGCAGTTCTGACCGGTGAAGTCCTCGATGAGCACAGTGCGGGATTCCCCCGTGGTGGGCACGATGGGGCCGACTTCTTCCTCCACGAGGCGGTCTTCATAACTGATATCGCTGCACGAGGCGGCCAGCAGGGCAGCCACGGCGAGGCTAAAGAGATGTATATGCTTCATTTCAGATGGGGAAAATCAGAAGTTGTAGTTGTAGTTGATGGTTAAGCCCTTCGAGGCGGGGATGTAGCGGCACACGCCGCCGGTGCAGTTCACGCCGGCACGGGTACGGCCGAAGCCTACTTGCAGGCGGTGGCCCTTGTGGCTGCCTGTCACGCTGAAGTTGTAGTAGTGCGTCACGTCGCCGTAGCTGTCGGTCTTCTCCGGGCGGCCTATCTGGTCGCTGACGGTGAACATCAGGTAGGGCGCTACGCTGAGTTCAAGGAGGCCGAAGCCCCAGTCGCCGCTCTCGTGGTCGGTGTAGAGGTACTGGGCCTCACCGCGCAGCGTGAGCTTGTTGTTGATTTTCCATTTGGGCTCAAAGATGAAGACGTGCGAGCGGATGTGGCCTTCGTGCTTCTGGATGATGCGGTTGAAGTCCTGATACATATACATCGCGTGGATGTCCCATCTCTTGCTGAGCTTCTTCTCCAGCTGGATGTCGAGATCCTGATAATACGTGTCGTGACCCCATTTCCAGAAGGCCGAGCCGTAGCCGTCGGTGGTGGCCAGAAGGTCGTTCACGTTGCCTTCGGCGTCAACGCCGTGCCAGTTGTAGTCGATGGGCTTCACGAGGGAGTAGTTCAGTTTCAGCTTGGTGCCGTACTTGCCGCCCATGGCCGTCTTCTTCTTGAAGTTGTAGCCCAGGCTGCCCTGGTAGGCCCATTCGCCGTTGTTCTCGCCCTCGGCCATGGTGCTGTAGGGATAGAGGGCTGCCAGCGCGTAGGTGTGGTCCAGGCAGAAGGCGGGCTGATGGTTGATGAAGGAGGTGGTGGAGTGCGTCTCGTTGCGCTTCGAACGGAAGGCCATGTTGTCGCTGCGCTTGGTCTGCAACAGCACGGAGAGGCCTTTCTTCGAATACGTGGCGGAGAGCATGGCGGCACGGCCGGTGCGGTAGATATTGCCGTTCAGGGAGTTGGGATCCTGGCTCTTCTGGGCGTACTCGCCGAGGATGTTGAAGCCGCCCTTGCGGAAGTTCACGCGGGCATCGAAGGCGTTGACGAACTCAGGCACGTTGAGGCTGTAAGCGGGGTCCTTGCTGTAGAGCTTATCCTTGTAGTTTTCCCACTTATTCACCCATGAACCGCCCACGAGCAGATGCATGCCTTTCTTCTTCATGGGCTTTATCCACTGGTCGAGGCTCATCTCCACGTCGGCACCGCTCACGATGCTGCCGTTGTGCTCCCAGTAGTTGCGCTGCACGCCGCTCAAAGCCTTGATTTGCAGGCCTTCCACGGGGGTGATGACGGCGCGGCCGCCGGTGAGGCTGTTATCGACGCCGAGGGTGCGTTCCTCGTAGGTGCGGAGGATAAAGCCGCTGCCGAATTGCTCATAGAAGGAGCCCATGGTGAGTTCCACCCTCTTCAGGCGGCCCTTCACCCACAGGTTGGGCACGCCCCAGCCCTTGAAGTCCTCGTTGGGCGAGGTGGCGAAGCCCGGCATGGGCCACTGCGTCAGTTCGAAGCGGCCGCCGGCATCAACGCTCTTGCTCTGCAGCATGAGGTCAACGTAGGTGTTGGTAAGAAAATACTTATTGTCGTACTCTGAGGTGCCGATGCGCTCATCCTGGAGCGGCGCCACCATCATGTCGCTCTGCACGGAGCCGGTGACGCTCACCTGGGCCGTCAGCTGCTGACAACAGACAACGGACAACAGACCGAGAGCGGCGAAGCGAAGAGTCTTTCTCATAGGATATTTCATGGATTAGACTGACAAAGAATTTTTAATTCCAAATTCTTAATTCTTAATTCTTAATTCATAATTCCCAATTACTCCGCGGGCTGTTCTTCCACGGGAGCGGCCTCGCGGGCTGCCTTCAGCTCGCGCAGCTTCTCAAGGAGTTCGAGTTCGGCACCCTCGGTGTAGCCGTTGTGGCGGTAAACGATTTTGCCGTTGCCGTCGATGATGAGCACGTAGGGGATAGTCTGTATGCCCAGAGCGCGCTTGAAGTCGCTGTTGGGGTCGAGGAGCACGTCATACTCCCAGCCGTTTTCGTCCACGAGGGGCTTCACCTTGTGGATGTTCTGAGCCTGGTCGATGCTGATGGCCACGAGGCGCACGCCGGTCTCTTCCTTCCATTCGTCGTACACTTCGCTGATGGCCGTAAGCTCACGGTTGCAGGGCTTGCACCATGTTGCGAAGAAGTCGATGATGACGGGCTGGCCGTGTGTACCGAGGGTGTCGGTCTGCACCTTGTTGCCGTCCATGTCGTTGAGGGTGAATGCGGGCACTTGGGCCTTTGCGGCGGTCACTGCGGCGAAAGCGCAGATGACGAGGAGGAGTTTTTGAAGTTTCATAGTGTTTTAATGTTTTTAGTTAGTAATTTCTCTGTAAAGCCCCACACATAGGCGGGCGCGTGCTCCTATCCGTGCGGGTGCATATATGTAATATGGTGTGCAAAGTTACACAGAAAATTTCGCATAGCCGCCTTTTTCCGCGTTTTTTGCGATATATTTACCACTTTTTATACATTTTTTGCAAACACGCCCTCCCATTCTTCACATTTTGCCACATTCATCCCCCCCATCCGACAGCTCCGCCCCGCGTCTCTCCCGCCCCGCCCCGCGCAACCAGCCAACGGTCATTATTTTCCAGTTGCTTCGCAAGAAATAGCACGGCTTCGCCGGAAATGCCCCCCCTCTTATCCCCCCGAGGGGGGGGGGAGTCCTGTTTTCTTTCGCTCTTGGGCTCTCCCCCCTCGGGGGAGCAGGAGGGGATTTTCGTTGCTTCGCAAGAAATAATTCGGCTCCGCCGGAAATAGTTTTTTTAGGAAATAATTTTCAGAGATATTTCCCGCGAAGCGGCTTATTATTTCCCGCCCGCAGGGCGGCCCTATTTCTCGGCGTCAGCCGACTGAAAAACTACCCCTCGCAAACAAACGCCTTCCTACCCGCTCCAACCCTCCAAAATTTTTGATAAATTTTTTCCTAATTTATGTAGCGCCGCAGGCGATATCCCTTTCCCGAAACTGTAAAATAT
>JAKSLT010000022.1 GCA_024401055.1 Bacteroidaceae bacterium
AAACAATGGACTGGCTCCGCGAGCCCAACCGCTAATTCCCACTGATGGAAGTACCCCCTATCATTCAGGTGGGCGACGTCCTGCTCTCCGGCGACATTCTCACGGAGCCCTTCTGCTGCGACCTTTCGGCCTGCCGCGGAGCGTGCTGCGTGGAGGGTGACGCCGGAGCGCCCGTTACGCTCGACGAGATTGCCGCCCTGGAGAACCGCCTCGACGACGTATGGCCCCGACTCTCCGCCGGTGCCAAAGCCGAAATCAACGCCCGCGGCGTGGCCTACACCGACCGCGAGGGCGACCTCGTCACCAGCATCGTCGACGGCCGCGACTGCGTCTTCACCGCCCAAGGCACGCTGGAGGGTTGCCAGTGCACCCTCTGCCTCGTGGAGGACGGCAAGCCCATCTCCTGCGCCCTCTACCCCATCCGCGAAAAGACCATCGCCGGCACCACCTGCCTCAACTACCACCGCTGGGCCATCTGCCGCGACGCCGTAGCCAAGGGCCGGCAGCTCCGCCTGCCCCTCTACAAGTTCCTGCGCGGCCCTCTCATCCGCCGCTTCGGCAAGGAGTGGTACGAAGAGCTCTGCGCCGTGGCCGCACAGCTGATTCCCCAGGCCCCGGAGCCGACTCCGTGACGTGACCACGGCCGTGGTCAAAACATTAAAAGAGCGCCCGGGAAAGGTAACGCCGCTCTCGTGCAGCGCAAAGCCGCTCCGCGCCCCGCGTGAAGGGCGCCAGTCTTCACTCACACACAGAACATGAAAATTCCAGAGATACCCGTCCTGCTGCTTACGGGCTATTTAGGCAGCGGAAAGACCACACTCCTCAACCGCATCCTCCAGAATGAGCGCGGAGTGCGCTTCGCCGTCATCGTCAACGACATCGGCGAAGTGAACATCGACGCCGACCTCATCCAGAAGGGCGGCGTAGTGGGCCAGGACGACGACAGCCTCGTGGCCCTCCAGAACGGCTGCATCTGCTGCTCCTTGCAGATGGACCTCGTCAAGCAACTTGCCGACCTCATCGCCCTTGAGCGCTTCGACTACATCGTCATCGAGGCCAGCGGTATATGTGAGCCCGGCCCCATTGCCCAGACCATCTGCTCCATCCCCACGATGGGCCCGGAGTATATCGAGCACGGCGTGCCCCATATTGACTGCATCGCCACCGTGGTGGACGCTCTCCGGCTGAAAGACGAATTCCAGGGAGGCCTCGACTTCACGAAGCCGCTCAATGAGGACGACATTGAGAAACTCGTGGTGGAGCAGATAGAGTTCTGCAACAAGATTCTCCTCAACAAGGCCTCGGAGGTGACGCCCGAGGAACTCCACCGCACGGAGGAAATCCTCCACGCCATACAGCCCGACGCCGAAATAATCCCCTGCGACTACTGCGACATCGACCTCAACCTCCTGCTCCACACGGGGCTCTTCGACTTCGACAGCGTGGCCACCTCCGCCGCGTGGATAAAGGAAATTGAAGGGCATCATGAGGAAGACGAAAACGAAGACGAAGACGAAAACGAAGACCATCACCACGAGGAGCACGGGCACCACCATCACCATGAAGATGAGGAGCACGAACACCACCATCACGAGCACGGCGAGCATTGCCACTGCCACCACTGCCAGCATCACCATCACGACGGCCACAGCCACACTGAAGAGTACGGCATCAGCACCTTCGTTTATTATGCCCGCCGCCCGATGAACATAGGCCTCTTCGATGAGTTCGTGGCCCGCCACTGGCCCAAGGGCGTTATCCGCGCGAAAGGAATATGCTGGTTCCGCGACGAGCCCGAGACGTGCTACGTCTTCGAACAGGCCGGACGGCAGGTGAACCTCCGCAACGCCGGACAGTGGTACGCCATGATGCCCCGCGAGGAACTCTGCGACCTGATGGAGAAGAACCCCTCGCTCGTACGCGACTGGGACGTGGAATACGGCGACCGCATGCAGAAACTCGTCTTCATCGGTCAGCACATGGACCGGCAGGCCATCGTCGATGCCCTCGACGCCTGCCTGTCATAACAAGGAAGTACCGCCCCCATAGTCATGATAGAAACAGCACTCCTGCCCTGCGGCATGCGCGTCGTAGTGGACACGCAGGAAGACCCCGTGGTGTATTGCGGCATAGTGGTGAGAGCCGGCACATGCCAGGAAGAGCCGGCCGACCTGGGCATGGCCCACTTTATGGAGCACATGTCCTTCAAGGGCACGGAGCACCGCAAGGCCCTGCAGGTGTCGCAGTATCTTGAGGGAGTAGGCGGCGAACTCAACGCCTTCACCTCAAAGCACAACACGGTGTTCAGCGCCACGGTGCTGGAGGAGGACTTCCGCCGCGCCGCCGACGTGCTGTGCGACCTCGTCTTCCACTCCACCTATCCGCAGGCCGAGATAGACCGCGAGGTGGAGGTCATCTGCGACGAGATAGAGTCCTATCGCGACGCCCCCGCCGACCTGATTTTCGACGAGTTCGAGTCGCTCCTTTTCCAGGGTGAGCCCCTCGGCCGCGACATCCTCGGCGAGCCCGCACGCCTCAAGGAATACACCACGGCCGACGCCCGGCGATGGGCCCGGCAGTGGTACACGCCCGAGCATGCCACCTTCTACGCCGTAGGCAACGTGTCACTCAAAAAAGTATGCCATGAACTTCAGCGTCATACGTCATAAGGACACCCACCAGGCCCACGTCATCATGGGGTGCCGCGCCATGAGCGCCCGCCACCCCGACCGCTACGCCATGCACCTGCTCAACAACATCCTGGGCGGCCCGGCCATCACGGCGCGCCTCAACGTGTCGCTCCGCGAGCGGGCCGGCCTTGTCTATACGGTGCAGAGCATATATGCCTCCTACCCCGAAGAGGGACTCTGGGAGGTTTACTTCGGTTGCGACCCCGAGGACGTTGCTCGCTGCCGCCGCCTCGTAGAGCGCGAACTGCGCCGCATCATTGAGAAGTCCCTCACGCCGCGCCAACTTCAGGCCGCAAAGAAACAATATAAGGGCCAGCTCGGCGTGAGCCAGTCCAACCGCGAAAACTACGCCACCCACATAGGCCGCAGCTACGCCATGTATGGCCGTGTACGGCCCCTCAAGGAAATATACGCCAGCATCGACGCCGTCAGCGCCGAGGACATACAGCGCGTGGCGACTGAATATCTGCGTCCCGAGAACTTATCCATCCTTATCTATACTCCCGAATCTTAGCTTTCTCCCCAATGAAAAAGACTCTGCGCTTCCTCATTAGCATCCTCCTTTATTACATCGTCGTCTTCGGCCTCGCCAAAGTGGGCTTCATGCTCTACAACCATGCGTCGGACACCTTCGGCGCCGCCGACGTGGCCCAGGTATGGTGGGCCGGCCTGGCCATGGACGCCTCCACCGCCGGCTATCTTCTCATCCTGCCCTGGCTTGTCGCCTTGGTGGCCGTGTGGTGGCCCAAACTGGCCGTGCGCCGCGTCCTGCGCCCCTATTTCATCATCGTGGGCTTCCTCCTCACGCTTATTCTGGCAGCCGACATCGTGCTCTACGAATACTGGCAGTACAAGCTCGACGCCTCCGTTCTCAACTACCTCAACCTCAACAACGGCGCGGCCGAGAGCGTATCCCTTTGGTTCCTGCTGGCGTGCTTCCTCGCCCTCGTTCTCTTCACCGCGCTGCTCGCCTGGCCGGCCATAAGGCTGACGCCGCGCAAACTCCCCGGCGTGGCAAAGAAACCCGTGGGCACCGTGGTCATGCTCGTCCTGGCCGGACTTTTCTTCCTCATGATTCGCGGCGGCGTGCAGGAAAGCACGATGAACGTGGGCCGCGCCTACTACTCCGACCACCTCTTCCTCAACCATGCGGCCGTCAATCCCGTCTTCAGCCTTGGCAGCAGCATCTCCAAGATTAAGAAGTTCGACGAGCAGTTCCGCTATGCCTCTCCCGAGGAGTGCGACGCCGCCTTCCAGGGCCTCTACCCCGCCGACACCGAGGACGTGACCGAAAGCCTCCTCCGCACCGACCACCCCCAGCTCATCATGATACAGCTTGAGAGTTACGGCGCACAGTTCATTGAGGAGCTCGGCGGCCGCAAGAACGTCTCGCCCGAAATCAGCCGCTTCATCAAGGAAGGCGTGCTCTTTGAAAACGTTTACGCCAACTCCTACCGCACCGACCGCGGCACCGTCAGCGCCTTCGGCGGTTTCCTCAGCTATCCCACCGTCTCGCTGATGAAGATTCCCGGCAAGATGAACCGCCTCCCCTCCATCGCCCACGCCCTCGTCAATGAAGGCTACGCCACCGACTACACCTACGGCGGCGACATCAACATTATGGGCAAGAAGGGCTACCTCGTGTCGGCAGGCTTCCAGAAACTCACCTCTTCCAAGGACTTCTCCGTGGCCGAGGTCAACGAGAGCAAATGGGGCGCCAACGACTCCCTCGTGTTCCACCGCGTGCTCAACACCATCGCCTCCCGCCCCGCCGAGGGCCGCTGGTTCACGGGCTTCCAGACCATTGACTCCCACGAGCCCTTTGAGGTGCCCTACCACCGCCTGCCCGACAAGGTAGAGAACGCCTTCGCCTGGACCGACCACTGCCTCGGCCAGTTCATCGACGGGCTGAAGAAGCTGCCCGTGTGGGACAATCTCCTCATTGTCATCTACGCCGACCACGGCATCATGTACGACCAGACCTATGAAGACCCCGAGTTCTTCCATATCCCCATGCTCTGGCTCGGCGGTGCCCTTAAGGAGCCGCGCCGCATCTCCACGCTCATGAATCAGAGCGATATGGCCGCCACCATCCTCTCGCAGATGGGCGTGAGCCATAAGGAGTTTACCTGGAGCCGCAACATATTCTCCAAGAACTACACCTACCCCTTCATCTACAGTTCCTACCCCTCCGGCATTCTCTTCAAGGACAGCACGGGCGTCAGCATCTTCGACACCAACGCCGACAAGCCCATCCTCGGCCGTCCTGCCGAGGGCGCCGACCTCCGTCTCAAGCGCAGCAAGGCCATTCTCCAGAAGAGTTACGACCTGCTGGAAAAGATGTAAGCAAAGTAAAAAGTAAAAAATAAAAAGTAAAAAATAAAAGTTGGAATACTTTTAACCTTAAGAATACTGTGAGCAACACCTATAACGATATACCCGCGCGCGACACGGCTTCCCCCCTTGGGGGGAGTGAGGGGGGCTCAAGGGACGCAGGCTTTCTCGTCATCACGCCCGTCAAGGACTCCATAGAGAGCACCGAGCAGACCCTCCGCGCCCTCGCCGCGAGCGAGCTCAGCGTGCCGCACCGTTTTGCGGTGTGGAACGACCGCTCCACGCCCGAGAACACCGCCCGCCTCGCCGCTCTCTGTTCCCTCCTCGGCTTCTCCCTCGTCAATATTGCCGACCTGACGGACACGCCCTCCCCCAACTACCTCTTCGTGCTCCGCCAATGCCAGCGCGAGTGCCTCGAGAGCCAGTGCGGCCTGCTTATCGTGGAAAGCGACGTCATCGTGCAGCCCGACACGCTCCAGAAGATGCACGACACGGCCCTGCAGCAGCCCGACGCCGGCATCGTGGCCGCCGTAACGGTGGACGATGCGGGCCGCATCAACTACCCCTACGACTTTGCCCGCAAGCTCCCCGTCGGTGCCGTCCCCACGCGCCACCACTGTTCCTTCTGCTGCTCGCTCCTCACGCCCGAACTCCTCCGCCGCTACGACTTCGCCCGCCTCGACCCCGGCAAGAACTGGTTTGACGTGACTATCTCCCACGAGAGTCTCGCCTGCGGCCTGCAAAACATCCTCTGCACCCACCTTCCCGTGGTGCACCGTCCCCACCAGAGCCGTCCCTGGAAACAACTCAAATACAAGAACCCCCTCCTTTACTACTGGCGCAAATTCACCAAGGGTTTCGACAAGATTTAGCCCTCCCCCTCCCCGCCGCCGGAGATTTTCTTTCACCTCCCTTCCCGGCGCTTTTCCGCCAGCCTCTCTCTCATGGTTTCCGTCATCATTCCTGCCTACAACATGCAGGACTACATCGCCGAGACGCTCCACTCCGTCCTCGCTTCCGACTATGCGCAGTTGGAAGTCATCGTCGTGGACGACGGCAGCACCGACCATACGGCCGATACTGTCCTCGGCATTGCCGCCACCGACCCTCGCGTGCGGCTTCTGCAGCAACCCAACGGCGGAGTGTGCCGCGCCCGCAACCACGGCATCAGCCAGGCCCGCGGGGAATACATCCTGCCCGTCGATGCCGACGACCTCATCGCGCCCTGGTACATCAGCCGCGCCGCTGAGGTGCTCGACGCGCGCCCCGAGGTGAAGGCCGTGTTCTGCCAAGGCGAGTTCTTCGGCGAAAAGACGGGGCTGTGGCACGTTCCCGACTTCAGCATTTCCCTTCTCGCCCGCCGCAACATGCTCTGCGTCACGGCGCTCTTCCGTCGCGCCGACTGGCAGCGCGTAGGCGGCTATTGCGAGGAGATGCAAGCCCGCGAAGACTGGGAATTCTGGCTACACATACTGAAGGACGGCGGCGAAGTGGTGCGCCTGCCCGAAGTAGGCCTCCGCTACCGCATACGCAATAATTCCAAGCGCAGCCACGACCGCCGCCAGAAGAGTCTCGTCATTAAGAATCTCAACGCCCGCCATCCCGAGTTCTTCGAGCGCGAACTGGGCGGGCCGCTCCGCACCCATCGTTCCTGGTCGCGCGCCCTCAACGCCCTCCACCGCTTCTTCCATCCCCGCACCTGCATCGTCAGCGAGGCCGCCGCGCCCAAGGAAGAACGCCCCTACCTCACTTCTTTCGTCAAGGCGCTCCCCACGTTCTTCCTTCAGGGCCAGGGCACGCTCATCAAGGACGGCCGCAACGTGCTCCGCGTCCTTTCCTACCACGGCCAGGACTATTTTGTCAAGTCCTTCGCGATCCCCAACCTCATCAACCGCATCGTTTACGGCACCTTCCGCAAGGGCAAGGCGCAGCGCTCCTATGAATACGCCCAGTGGCTCCGCAGCCACGGCATCGGCAGTCCCGAACCCGTAGCGTGGATGAGCCTCAAGACGCTTTTCTTCTTCTCCCGCAGCTATTACGTGAGCCGTCCCTCGGCTTGTCCCTTCACGGCCGCCGATCTCATTGAGACCGAAGGCGCTCCCCGTCGCTTTTCTGCCGACGACGCTCCCGTGCTCCGCGCCATAGGCCGCACGGCCGCCAGGCTCCACGACCTTGACTGCCTTCACGCCGACTTCTCGCGCGGAAACATTCTTTTCTCTACCCCCGATGCCGAGGGCCACGTCGGCATAGAACTCGTGGATCTCAACCGTCTGCGCTTCCGTCCCGTATCCCTCGCGGACGGTCTCGCCAATCTGCGCGAGCGCATCCCCTTCTCCGAGCGCCAATGGCAAATTCTCTCCACGGCCTACACCGAAGCGCGCCGCACCAGATAATCCGGCACGCGCTATTTTCCCTTCCCCTCACGCATTACGCCTTTATTGCCGGACGCCTATGTGTTGTAAACACAGGGCGACCTCTTAAACCATTAAATTAAGCGCCTGCGGCACTTGCTACCTATGGGAACAGCCGTCGGCAGTGCCGAAACTATTGTTTTTAGTCGGCATTTAGTCATCATGGCCACAGTAGTGACCGATATATGGCCACAGCTGTGGCTAAGTATGCGTCACAGCTGTGGCTAAGTATTCGTCACAGCTGTGGCCAAGACGAACCAGTCGGGAAAAGCACTGAAAACATTAGGAAAAGAAACCTGCGACGCTGCACAAAAAGGGAGCTATCGCCGTGCTGTCAAAAATCTTTCTTCGCATGCCGCGCGGCCAAGACGGGTCGCACGTCGTGCCAGTACACATGGCCCAGGAAAGCCGCGAGAAGCACCGTGCCTACGGCCATCTGTCCCCAGGCGTTCGCCACGTAGTGCGGCGTCTGCTGCATCACGAAGAAGAAGAGCGCCGTCAGGGCTACGTACACGGCGATGCTTTTCAGCGGATAGGGTATCGGCATGTGGCGCTGCCCCACAAAATAACTCAGCAGCGTGCATACGCCGTAGCCGGCCACTCCGGCCCAGGCGCAGGCCACATAGCCCAGACGCGGCACGAGGAAAAAGTTCACCAGTATCAGCGTCGTGCAGCCGGCCAGCGAGAACCACGTGCCGTAGATGGTCTTGTCCGTGAGCTTATACCAGAATGAGAGGTTGAAATAGACGCCCATCAGTATCTCGGCCACCATGCAGACGGGCACGATGTGGAGACCCGTGCGGTAGTCGGCGCCGATGAGATATTGCAGCACGGGCATGTAGGCCACCACGGCCAGAAAGGCCAGGAGCGTGAAGATGATGAAGTATTTCATCACCCGCGCCAGCGTCTCGGGGTTGTTTTTGTCGTTCACTCCCGAGAATACGAAGGGCTCGTAGGCATAGCGGAAGGCCTGCGTTATCATGGCCATTATCATGGCCACCTTGAGGCATGCGCCGTAGATGCCCAGTGCCGTGCGGCCCTCCTCCTGCGGCAACAGGCGCGGCAGCATCAGTTGTCCGGCCACCTGATTGAGGATGCCGGCGATGCCCAGCACGAGCAGAGGCCAGCTATAGCGCAGCATGCGCCCCGCCAGTGACTTGCTGAACAGCGAACGCCGCACGTAGCGCAGTTCCTTCACGAAGCAGAGCATCACCACGGAGGTGCAGATGAGGTTGATGAGGAAGGTGTAGCCCACCGTGATGGTCCAGTCCTCCAGATAATGCGGCAGCAAGACGTAGGCCACCACGTTGAGCGTGCAGTTCAGCAGGATGAACAGCATCTTGAAGCACGCGAACTTGAGGGCTTTCTTCTGGAAGCGGAGCAGCGAGAAGAGAATGGCCTGCACGGCGTCCATCGCCACGATGACGGCCATCAACTCGATATATTCCGGATGCCGGGCGTAGCCCAGCGCGGCGCTTATCGGCGCAATGAGCCCCAGCACCGCGGCCAGGAACACGGCGGCCACCACGGCCACCATCAGGAAGGCGGTGGAGAAGACGCTCTGCGGGTTCTCCCCCTCGCGGTTGGCGAAACGGAAAAACGTCGTCTCCATGCCGAAGGTGAGAATTACCAGCAACAAGGCTGTCTGGGCATAGAGGTCGTTCACGATGCCATAGTCGGCACACGACTTCAGCACATACGTGTAGAGAGGTACGAGGAGATAATTCAAAAAGCGACCTACGATGCTGCTGAGCCCGTAGATCGCTGTATCTTTCAGAAGTGAGGTTAGTTTAGCCATGCTTTTTACCTTAACCTTTACTTATAGTCTATGTTGTCCTACTCCGATTCGAACGGGGACTGAGAGAACCAAAAACTCTAGTGCTGCCATTACACCATAGGACAATCGCATCGCGCGGCACGCCCTCGTGCCTTACTTAGCGGTGCAAAAATACAAACTTTCCTCCATATAGCCAAGAGCGAAAGCCTATTTTTGCGTTTTCTTCCCGCAGGGAAGCATACATTTTAGCCCTCGCGCATTGCAAATCACCCTCTTTGAAGGCAAAGCTGAGGGGAATAGAAAAATGGAAGAGACTATATACAATTTAGCACAACATATTTTTATTTATCAAGAATTAAAGAATTAAGGAATTTTTATCGTGTTCTGAAAATGAATTTTTAGGAATTACGCAGTGCAGGGCACTGTTGAATATGTGGCCGCAGGAATTCTGCTGCATCAAGCAGCTAATTCAAAAGAATTCCAGGCAAGAAGGCAAACGAAGTAATTCCTTAATTCTGTAATTCTTGATAAAAATAAAAGACAGATAGGTTTATGCCAACAAGTATATCATTGCCCGACATTACCAACTGTTACCCTTCCTAAAAGCCTAAGTCTATCCTAAACCTTATGCCCCATTTGTGCGCCGTGGGCAGGTCGTTGTAGGTGAAACGGTGCACATATTCCACGTGCAGCAGTTTGAAGATATTGTGTATGCCCACGACTCCCTCCACGTAGGGCTTCCGCGCTTCCATCACGCTCGACGATGAGGGGAAGAGCATCATGCCTTCCTCGTCGGCCGTGAAGTAGGCGGGATTGTTCTTTTTGCTCAACGTGCCCCACAGCACGTTCACGCCGAGAAACTCGCGCAACTTCAGCTTTCGCAGCAGCGGGATGCGGTTGAAGAGCTTGCCGCCCATGTCCCACCCCACCATGCACGAGGCATACCTGTCGTTCAGGAACTCCATGTTGTTCACCAGTCCGAAGGTGTTTTTCTGCTTGATGTAGCTCAGGTTCGAGGCGGGCATCAGCAGCAGCGGGAAGGGCACCTTGTTCCATTGCACGCCGCCCTTCACATCCACGTCCAACCGTCCCCACGAGTTCAGTTGGAAGCGGCGGTAGAGTTCGGCCTCCGTGATGTTGTAGCGATACTGGCTGCCCCACACGCCCTTTACGCCCAGGGTGTGGGAGAGGGCATAGATGGGGGCGTCCTCGTTCAGCGTGTGGCGCGCCTGCTTCGAGTTGATATACGCCGCGCCGGGTTTGTAGCGCACGGCCGCCGTCACGTCGGCCACGGTGAGCGAGGGCAGCAGTGTGTTGTCGGGCCGTTGGAAGAGGAGCTCGCCCGCGGGACTGTCCTTCTCGCGCCTGGCCTGCATCTGCACCCGCAAGCCGCTGCGCCACTCCTTCTCATACAGCAGGCGGAACTTCTCATAATACATCATGTGCTCCGTCTTCGCCCACTTCAGCGACGTGAAGACATTGTCCTTGTCGGTGTTCAGGAAGAGGTCGGAGGGCGCCATGAGGTCGCGCTGGTACGTGAAGGTGAGATTGTGGCAGGGGAACTCCGCCGGCGTGTATTCCGGACGGTTGAAGGCCCATGTCACCTCGCCCAGTCCCTTCCACTTCTTATCCTTGAAACCGTAGGCCACGTAGCCTTTAAGGAAGAGGTGGGGCATGAGTGCCGCCGTAGTGCGGGCGCTGAGCCTGAGGCGCAGGCCGTCTACGGGGTTTGAGGAGATGATGGTGTTCACGGGCGTTATATCGACCTTCGCAGGCTTCCCCGGCCGTATCGTGAGCGGCACGGAGTTGTTCACCAGTGCCCGCGCCACCCATATTACGGGCTTCATGCCGCGGATGTTGAAGAAATTTTCCTTGAAGTCGTCAATGCGGTCTTCGGCGTCAGAGAGGGCCTCCGCCCTGTGCATAATCCAGAACACAGGGCCGCGCTCGCCGGCATCTTTCAGCGTGTAGGAGTCGCCGGCGGGAGCAAAGAAGGCGGCAGGAATCTCCATCGTCGAGAATTTGGAGTAAGTCGTCGTGCGCCGCGCCTGGAACTTCTGCAAGCTCTCCACGATGCGCAACTCCAGCACCATGTCGCTCTGCTGCAGCACGTGCTCGCCCGAGGGCAACGTCAGGAAACTCTGGTTGAGCCTCATGCCGTCAATCCAGTTGATACCCGTGCCGCGCGGCATCATCAGCGTGGCATAATGCACGCGGTAGGTGGAGTCCGCAGCGATGAGCATCGTGCCCGAGAAGCCAAAGTCCTGGCGGTTGCGCGGACGGAAGCTCACCTCATAGAGCCGCAGGCTGTCTATTGTCAGCGTGTCCTCTATATAATAATGATAGAACGAGAGCGCCGTGCGCCGGCTCAGCGGCGACGTCATCTGGCGTTGCAGCAGACGCACGTCGTCGTCCAGAATGTTGATGTCCGTAAAAAGGTCGTTCAGTCCGGCCGCCGTGATGCTCCCCACGTCCAGAAGCTCGTCCAGACCGCTGTGGCGCTCCCCCATCACCACCTCCTTCTTTTCCTTACCGTTCCGCGCCGTCAGGCAGCGCGTCAACTTCTCGTTGATTGTCACGGGGATGATGCGCTTGCCCGTGGCGTTGCACACCTCCACGTTATCCTTCAGAAAAGGCATTTTACTGTAGCCGCCCTCCTGCAATGTACGCTCGCTCACGTCGTTGAGCGAGAACACCAACTTCGTGTACCGTTCCACCGACGTGTATTCGTGATGCCGCGGCCAGTTGGCGTCAGCCTTGGCGTCGATGACCTTCTGCATAAGCTCCACGGCGGGATTTCCCTTGCGCCTGTAGTGTTCCCTCCCTGCGCGCACGGTGGCTTCGCCCAGCAGTAGCGTGTCAGGAGCGCGAAAGCCCTCCTCTACCACCTCCTGAGCCTCCACAGTGGAGCCGCACAGCCCCACGCAGCAAAGCACAAACAACAGTATGCGAAGTTTCATGCTGCAAAATTACGACTTTCTACGGAGATAGCCACGAATAATTCAGTTAAAAAATAAAAATTATGGTGTTCAGCCAGATGCTTACGATGAGGGAAGGGCCTTTCCGTTGTCTGTTGTCTTCTTCGTCCGTTGTCCTCTAAAATAGCAAGCGGCCGCACATTGCTGTGCAGCCGCCTGTTATTTTAGAGAGTGTTCGGATTATTCGTCTCCGCGCGTCCAGTTTTCGTAGCTCCAGCCGTTGGTGAGCTGGCCGGGGCCTTCGTCGTCGGGACCGCCGACGGTCTGGTCGGGGTCGGTAACTACGGGAACGCTGTTGAGGAGTACGGAGGTTTCAACGTGAAGAGCAGTAACGTCCACTGCGGGAATGATATACTTTTTCATAAGTGTTTCTTTCTGTTTAGTGGTTATTACTTGATGATCTTCTTACCGTTCAGGATGTTGATACCCTTCTGCATCTTGTTGATGCGGCGGCCCTGGATGTCGTAGCCAGCCTTGAGGTTGGTAGCGCTGATGACGCTGTTGACGCCTTCGATGCCGCTGAAGTCAATGATGAAGCCCTTGGCCATTTCCACGTCTGTCTGGTAGTAAGCCTTGAAGCCTTGGAGCGAGCTGCCTACGAACTTGTAGAAGCCGGGCGTGCTGTTCTTGATGGAGAATACGTAGTTGCCGTCGGTCTCAGCGGAGGCGATGGTCTTCACGGTGCCGTCGAGGTCGCTCGTGCCGCTGACAGTGCCTTCGGTGATGGCGAAGTTGTAGGTATCAGCGCCAGCTTCGAGAACGACGCCTGTGTTGGCGGGGATGGTGGTCAACACTTCGGGAACGAGGTATGCATCACTGGCTGTCATGCTGTATGCGGTAACGCTGGCGGGAACTTCGAGGTTCACGGGAGCGTAGAGCGTAGCATAGCCGGCGGAAGTGACGGTTACGGGGAGTTCGGTAATTTCTTCGAGGTACCAAGCGCAGTTGTCGCTGTTGGCAGCGCTGTTGCGGTTTACGTCGGTAGTGCCGTCATAGAATACCTTGCTGCCGCTGTAATTGGACTGGATGGTATAGGCGCCCTTCTTGCCATAGTTGCTGGCGGAGAAGGTGTGCTTCTCGAAAGTGCTGCCGACTGTAGCGCGGCTGTACGTGTTGATGAAGCCGAGGCCGGACTGGTAACCGATGAGCTCGCCGTCCTTGGTGTAGTAGAGGATGCTGGAGGCGTCCTTTTCGGCGGTCATGCCGGCGCGGCCGTTGGATACAGAGTTGTCGCCTGCGATGTAGTTGAGGGACTTGGCACCCTGTACGCGGAGGAACATGCCGGGCTTGGGCATGTTGAGCTGGAGCTCGGAGATGTAAGAAGTGATGTCATCAATCATCTCTTGAACATCATCAGCTTCACCTTCATGTGCTTCAAGCAGTTCTTCGGCCATTTCAATGATTGCAGGCCAGAAATCTGTGTAATCCTCGCCGTCCTCAATCCAGGAGTACTGGCTGAGGCCGTGACCTACGGGATAGCTATTGGCAGTGGTGATAATTGCCTCGAGACCATTCCAGTCAATTTCGCCAGGAGAGAATACGTTGTCAATATGACCATTGGTGTTGGTGTTGGAACCGTCAGAAGAATGAGCCGTAGCGATGTAACGTACGGTGTAGGTGCCTGCGGGGATTCTTACAGTATAAACATTGTTAACTTTCTGACCGCCGCTATAGCCAAAGTGATAGTCGGAAGCTACAACAGTACCGCTGCCATCTACAACGTCAACACCGACGATGTCGATACGGTGGCTGCCACTTGTATAGACAAAGGTGGACTGCAGTTTACCGGCTTCTTCGATTACATAGGTCTTTTCGATATCATAGAGGTCGGTAGCTTCGTAATCGGTAAGGAGATCTGCGGGGGGATTGCTCATTACGCTCCAACAAGAGGTGGTGAGAGGAGTGTAATTGATGGAAGCGTTGATGTCGTTGAGCGTATAAACTACGTTGATGACAGTGCCATCGATAGTGATATTACAGGAATAGCCTTCAACGGGAGTGGCAGTAAGGTCTGCCACAGTGAGGCCGGTGGCCGTAATCTTGTCACCATTGTTGTAGGTATGGCCATCATAGGTCACGCTACCAGTGGCACCCGTGACGTTCACGGTGTATTCAACGGCACCGATGTAGTAAAGTTTCAAGCTCTGGAAAGCCATGCACATACCATTGTTGACAGAGCCCTTGCTCATGGAGAAGTTCACCTGAACGTCGCCGCCATTGGTAACGATGTCTTCGCCGCACTCATAGACGAGGAGGTCGTTGAGGTTGCCCTTCTGTATCTGGGGCACGTTGAAGTTGGTGATGGTGTTCTCATAAAGGGTGCTGCCGCCTTCAATGACGGTTACCTTGAAGTTCACGTCGCTCTGACCGGCATTCTGCTGGAAAGAGCCGCTACCGTTGATGGCATACATGGGCAGGTTGATGCGGTTGAACTTGGAACCTGCGGGCAGGCCGGAAATGGTAAAGTTCAAGGGCTCATTGCTCATGTCCTTACTGTTCTTGTTAATCACGATGCAATTCGTGCCGGGCTGGGAAACGGTCTTGGGAGCCGTGTTGCCCGTGACAGTAGCCGTGACGCCGCTGACGGCATTGCCATCAGCATCGGTAGCTGCAACGGAGATGTTCACACCGGCCCAGGAGGTGCCAGTGTTGCTGAAAGTAGCATTCAGGTTAGTCACAGCACTGGCAGGAGCGGACTCGAAAACATATCCGCATTTCGGGCATTCTGTGGCGTCTTCGGCTACAGTCTCACCGCAATTGGGGCATTCCTTCGTGGTGGGAGCTACTTCTTCAAGGCTGAAGACTACAGGATTGGCGTTGTTGTTGTAGAACTTCGTCTTACCGCTCTGGCCACCGAAGTAACTGCCGGCATAAGAACCGGAAGTGTTCTTGATAGTGATACCGCCTTCTACCTTGTCGATTGCCCAAGGCTGGGCCGTGGTGCTGCTTACTGCATACCAAGAGCTGATACCGATATAGTTGCCGGTAGTGGCGTCCTGAATAGAATAACCGCCCGTTACGGCTGCAAACTTCACGGCAGTCTTATCGGTGGTGGAGGGAGTAACATTTGCGCTGCTGCCAGTGGCAGAGGGTATTACGACATACTGGCTGATACCCGTATCCTTCAAATAATAGGTCTTGGTTACGTCAACGGGAGGCTCGGGAGCAGTGAGCTGCTCAACAGTCCAGACGACCTTGGTGAGGTCGGCGGTACCGTTGGAGGTCTGGGTGGTGGAAGTCAGCATAATCGTAGCGGGAAGTTCGTCGCTAAGCTTGTTGACAACGTCCAGACGGTTCGTCTTGCCATTGGCCAGCTGACCATAGATGGCGTAGTAGCCGGAGGTCGTGCCGCCGTTTACGTTCTTCACGACAATGACGTACTTCTTGCCAACAGAAGGAGTGGCCACGGGACTGGCCATTACAAGCGAAGTACTGGACGTCGTTACCTCGTAGAAATAGAAGTAGCGTGCATTGGTCTGCGCAGTAGCCGAGGACAGGTAGCCGTTCGAGCCACTGTTAATCCAACGGCTGATGTCGTTGCAGTAGAGCTGGTAAGCTTTTTCTTCACCGCTCACAGCCTTGATGGAAAAGTCCTGCGATGTAGTACCTACGCTGACTGCGTCGTTAGCAGCCGCCGCATTCAGGTACATACCGGCATCATTCTTGAACGCTACGTTCTCGATGTCGGTAGCCCACGCTGCCATGCCCGTCAGACACAGCAGCAAAAGAGTAATAAACTTCTTCATGTGAATTTGGGTTTGGTTAATAAGGTGAATAATGTTGATTTGTTTACTTCTATGCTTAAATTTCTCAAAGAGAAAAACATATTTCGCGTGCAAATTTACAAAAAAAAGAGAAATTAGCAAGATGCTATGGTTTTTTTTTGCTGATATACCGTATCTTGGGCGTACTTTTGCAATTACATGGACTTTTTTAGAGGGTGATATGCGAATTTACCGGGCTCCTACAAAATAAATCTCTGAATTACCCCGCATTCAAGTCCTCTGCAACATTACCCTCCCGGAATTGCTTCGCCGAGGATACCTCGTAAATTTCATTAACCCCCTTTTAGTTTTGTTTCAACAGCTGTTGAAATTGATGTCAACAGCTGTTAAAATCGATGTCAACAGCTGTTAAAAAGTAATGGAAGGCTGTGCGGGGCTGCGCGGGCTATAATGATTAGTATGATACATTCTGATTATTATGATTTTAATCTTTGGCACGGATATCATATAAATCATAAATCATCATACGAATCTGTATAACGCCGTAGGCCGCTGCGCGGGGCTATAATCTGTTTAACGCCGTAGGCCGCTATGCGGGCTATAATCTGCATAACGCCGTAGGCCAACAAAAAAGTAGCAGGCCGCCCGGGGAGGACGGCCTGCTTTCGCGCGCGTATATATATAATAATGTGTGGGCTTAGCGGAGTTTCTCGATGAGCTCGTCGAGGGTGAGCTTCTGCTGCTCGCCGGTGGTCATGTCCTTGAGGGCAATGAGGCCTTCCTGCATCTCCTGTTCGCCGACGAGGGCGACGTAGGGCACTTGGAGAGCGTTGGCGTACTGCATCTGCTTCTTCATCTTGGCGGCGTCGGGATAGACCTCAGTGGGGATGCCGGCCTGACGCACCTGGCGGGCCAGACGGAGGCAGTGGGCACCTTCCTTCTCGCCGAAATTGATAAAGAGGAGGCGTGCTCCGGCATGGGCTTCGCGGGGGAAGAGGTCGAGCTGCGTGAGGACGTCGTAGATACGGTCGGCACCGAACGAGATGCCTACGCCGGAGAGGCCGGGGAGGCCGAAGATGCCGGTGAGGTTGTCGTAGCGGCCGCCACCGTTGATGGAGCCGATTTCTACGTCGAGGGCTTTCACCTCGAAGATGCAGCCGGTGTAATAGTTGAGGCCGCGGGCGAGGGTGAGGTCGAGGCTTGCCTCGGCGGCGCCTTCGTATTGGGAGAGGACGTACTCCACCTCTTCAATGCCTTTGAGGCCAGCCTCGGAAGAGGAGAGAACCTGGCGCATGGTGGCGAGTTTCTCGGCGTTGGTGCCGGAGAGGGTGATGATGGGCTGGAGCTGGTCCACCTGTGCCTGCGACAGGCCGTCAGCGAGGAGTTCGGCATTGACGCCTTCGAGGCCTATCTTGTCGAACTTGTCGATGGCAACGGTAATGTCTATGATGCGGTCGGCGGCCCCGAGGACTTCGGCGATGCCGGTGAGTATCTTGCGGTTGTTGATTTTGATGGCCACGCGGATACCGAAGCGGCGGTACACCTCATCGACTATCTGGAGGAGTTCCACTTCGTTGACGAGGCTGTCGGAGCCTACGACGTCGGCGTCGCACTGATAGAACTCGCGGTAGCGGCCTTTCTGCGGACGGTCGGCGCGCCATACGGGCTGTATCTGGAAACGCTTGAAGGGGAGCTGGAGTTCCTCGCGGTGCTGCACGACATAGCGGGCGAAGGGCACGGTGAGGTCGTAGCGCAGACCTTTCTCGCAGAAGCGGGCGGCGAGCTGCGGGGCGTTTTGTGCCTCGTAGTCGGCGGTGGAGACGGAGCGCGTGAAGTCGCCGGAGTTGAGGATTTTGAAGAGGAGTTTATCGCCCTCCTCGCCGTACTTGCCCATGAGGGTGGAGAGGAGTTCCATGGAGGGCGTCTCTATCTGACGGTAGCCGTAGAGGGCGTACACCTCGCGGATGGTGTTGAAGATATAGTTGCGGCGCGCCATCTCTACAGGGCCGAAGTCGCGCGTACCTTTTGGAATGGATGGTTTCAACGTTTTAGTTAAAAGTTAAAAGTTAAAAATTAAAAGTTAAAAGTTGCAACGCTCTATCTATTAGTCGCTCGTAAGCATTCGCTCCCCGCCCTTTAAGGGAGGGGTTAGGGGAGGGTCTTTACGAGATATATCTGCGTAGGCAGGTGGTCGGAGTAGCCGTTGAGCCATACGCCGGCGGCGGTGGTGCGGAGGGGCGTACCCTTATACTTGCCCTCCTGCTGGAAGAGGTAGTCGCGCATGAATATGGCGTGCTGGAGGAAGGTGAGGCCGCCACTGAGGTCGAGTTCGCTGACGCTCTGGGGTTTCTTGAGGTTGTAGGTCTTATCCACGAGGTTGCCGCTGACGAGTATCTGGTCGAAGAGATTCCACTTGCCCTGATACATCAGCGTGCCCTGGCCCTTCTTGCGCAGGGTGTAATACCAGGGGTTGAAGAAGTCGGCGGGGCCCTCCAACTTGCTGGCCTCAAACTTACACTTCATATTCTCCGTCATGGAAATGTTGTCGGGGTCGTCGTTGAGGTCGCCCATGATAATCATCTTGATGTCGCCGTCGTATCGCTTGTAGAGGGCGTCGCAGAGCTGGCGCACCTGCCAGGCAGCACGCTCACGGGCCGGACTGGTGGCACCGCGGCTGGGCCAGTGGTTGACGATGACGGCAAGGCGCTCGCCGGCCAGACGTCCTATGCCCACCATGAAGCCACGGGTGATGCGGGTGGTGTCGCCATAGAGGGGGAGCACGTGGATGGTGCCGTCCTCATCCTGCGTGAAGCCGAGGCGCTCGTTGGGCTTATCCTCCGTGGGATAGATGTAGGGCACGTAGAGGGAATCCTCCAGCGTGAAGAAGCGCGGGTTATAGAACATGGCAGCCTCCACGCCACGGCGGTCCTGCGACTCAAAGTGGAGGATACGCCAGCCACGGCCCTGAAGCGAGGGCTGACGAAGGAGGTCCTCCAGTACCTGGCGGTTCTCACACTCGGAGATGCCCATAATAGCGGGGCCGGCCTTGATGCGGTCGGTGCAAATCTCAGAGAGCACCTTGCTCATGTTGGCCAACTTGGACTTGTACTTCAAGCCGTTCCAATGATAGGAACCTTCGGGCAGGAACTCGTAGTCGTTCTTGCCGGGGGCATGGATGGTGTCGAAGAGGTTCTCAAGGTTGTAGAAAGCCACGCCGTAGAGGGCGTAGCGCTTCTGCGACTGCTGGGCGTCGGAAGCCGGACGGCTGGACATGAACACCACGCAGAGGAGGGCAAGAGACAGCCCGAAAAGGAGTTTTTTCATTGCTCAGTAGGTTTTTCTTAGGTATTTGCGGACAAAATTACAAAAAAAACTACACCCGCATGTGCTATCTCGCAGTTTTTTTATACTTTTGCGGCAACAAACCGCAGAGAATGGGCCTCCACGCCGAGCATTTCGCCCTATTGGCGCGGCAGAGTGCCCCTTTTCTCCCCCTTCCCTCCTATGGCACTCAACTATATCTGGCTGGCCTTTTTCTTCGCCGCCTTTGTCATCGCCGTCATCCGCCTGGTGTTCTTCGGCGACACCGAAGTCTTCCCCGCCATCATGAACTCCACATTCGAGACGTCGAAGAACGCCTTTGAGATTTCCCTCGGTCTCACGGGCGTCCTCTCGCTGTGGCTCGGCGTGATGAAAGTGGGCGAAAAAGGCGGCGTGGTGAACGCCCTCTCACGGGTGCTCTCTCCCGTGTTCTGCAAACTCTTTCCCGAGATACCCAAGAACCACCCCGTGACGGGTAACATCTTCATGAACATCGCGGCCAACATGCTGGGCCTTGACAATGCCGCCACGCCCCTCGGCCTCAAAGCTATGGAGGGCATGCAGGAGCTCAACGCGAAGAAGGACACGGCCTCCAACGCGCAGATTATGTTCCTCGTGCTCAACACGTCGGGCTTGACGATTATCCCCGTAAGCATCATGGTGTACCGCGCGCAGCAGGGCGCCGCCATGCCCACCGACGTCTTCGTGCCCATCCTCCTCGCCACGTTCTTCAGCACGCTGGCCGGCATCGTCATCACCTGCCTGTATCAACGCATAAACCTCTTCAACCGCACGCTGCTGCTCACCCTCGGCGGCATGGCCGTGGCCGTGGCCGGCATCATCTGGGGCTTCAGCCGATTGGACAGCACGATGATGAACCTCGTGGGTACCAACGTGGCCAACGTCCTCCTGTTCCTCATTATTATATTATTTATGTGCGCGGGCGTGAGGAAGCACGTCAACGTGTACGACTCCTTCATCGAGGGTGCCAAGGAAGGTTTCCAGACGGCCGTGCGCATCATCCCCTACCTCGTGGCCATGCTCGTGGGCATCGGCGTGTTCCGCGCCTCAGGCGGCATGGACTGGATAGTGAACGGCTGCACATGGCTCGTTCACGCTTTAGGCTTTGACGCCGAATGGGTGGGCGCGCTCCCCACGGCCCTTATGAAACCTCTCTCCGGCAGCGGCGCCCGCGGCATGATGGTGGACGCTATGACGACCTACGGTGCCGACTCCTTCGTGGGCCGTCTCGCCTGTATCTTCCAGGGCAGCACCGACACGACGTTCTACATTCTCGCCGTGTACTTCGGCAGCGTAGGCATCCGCCACACCCGCCACGCCGTGACCTGCGGCTTGCTGGCCGACCTCGCCGGCATCATCGCAGCGATTGGCATTTGTTATTTGTTCTTTTAAAAGCCCCACCCCGTCAGAGCCACCTTCGGTGCTCTGCCACCCCTCCCCCATAGGGAGGGGAAGACACCCCTAAAGGACATCAACGTGAGAGATACATATATTAAGAAACAAATAAATAAGATTAAGCTCAAACCGCCCCCGCAGCCTCTATCTTCTAACCCTTTTCAGACTATCCGCCACCCTTTAGTAGTATTCCCCCCTCCCTACGGGGGAGGGGTGTCAAAGTGCCGCAGGCAGCTTTGACGGGGTGGGGCTTTACTTTCTATGATTAAAAAATACGATTTCCTCGTTATCGGTTCAGGTGTAGCCGGTATGAGTTATGCCCTCCAGGTGGCCGCCTCGGGCAAAGGCAAGGTGGCCCTTATCTGCAAGACGTCCATAGAAGAGGCCAACACGGCCAAGGCTCAGGGCGGCGTAAGCAGCGTGACGAACTTTGCCGTGGATGACTTTGAGAAGCACATCCAAGACACCATGGTGGCCGGCGACTTCATCTCCGACCCCGATGCCGTGCGTCAGGTGGTGGAAGGCGGACCTGCCGGCATCGAGCGCCTCGTGAACTGGGGCGTGAACTTCGACCGTAAGCCCGACGGTACCTTCGACCTCCACCGCGAAGGCGGCCACTCCGAGTTCCGCATCCTCCACCACGCCGACGACACGGGCTTTGAGATTCAGCGCGGCCTCATCGAGGCTGTGCGCCGCTGCCCGCAGATAGAAGTCCTTGAGAACCACTTCGCCGTGGAAATCATCACGCAGCACCACCTCGGCGTGCGCGTCACCCGCCGCACCACCGACATCGAGTGTTTCGGTGCCTACGTCCTCACCCCCGAGGGCCGCATCGACACCTATCTCTCCAAGGTCACGCTCATGGCCACCGGCGGTACGGGCGCCGTATATGCCACCACGACCAACCCCAACATCGCTACGGGCGACGGCATCGCCATGGTCTATCGCGCCAAAGGCCTCGTGAAGGGCATGGAGTTCGTGCAGTTCCACCCCACGGCCCTCTACAACCCCGCCGAACGCCATCCCGCCTACCTCATCACCGAGGCCATGCGCGGCTACGGCGGTATCCTGCGCCTGCCCTCCGGCGAAGAGTTCATGCAGAAGTATGACGAGCGCCTCTCCTTGGCTCCCCGCGACATCGTGGCCCGCGCCATCGACAAGGAAATGAAGATTCACGGCATCGACCACGTCTATCTTGACGTCACCCACAAAGACGCTGAGCAGACCAAGGCCCACTTCCCCAATATCTACGCCAAGTGTCTCTCCATCGGCATCGACATCACGAAGGACTATATCCCCGTCGTGCCCTGCGCCCACTACATGTGCGGCGGCATCGACGTGGACCTCAACGGCCAGTCCTCCATCCATCGTCTCTATGCCGTGGGAGAATGCTCCCACACCGGCCTGCACGGCGGCAACCGTCTGGCCAGCAACTCGCTCATCGAGGCCGTGGTATATGCCGAAGCCGCCGCACGCCACAGCCTCAGCGTCATCGACACGCTCACCTACAAGGACAACGTGCCCGAATGGAACGACCACGGCATGCTCACCAACGAGGAGAAAGTGCTCATTGCCCAGGACGTCAAGGAGGTGGAATCCATTATGAGTACCTACGTCGGCATCGTCCGCTCCGACCTCCGTCTCCATCGTGCCTGGGAGCGCCTCGACCTGCTCTACGAGGAGACCGAGCACCTCTTCAAGCGCACCGTGGCCACGCGCGACCTCTGCGAACTGCGCAACATGATTAACGTGGGCTACCTCATCACCCGCCAGGCTCTGGAACGCAAAGAGAGCCGCGGCCTGCACTTCACCATCGACTACCCTGCCCACGCTCTCGACGCCAACAAGGCATAGCCACGCGCCCTTGCGTCGGGCTTGTTCCGCATACGAAATCTCCCCTGCCCTCTCCTTATTTATAAATAGGAGGCGACAGGGGAGATTTCGTATGTTTCCAACAACATTTACAGGCCTTCAGACCTTGCTAAACAGGGATACGTCGCAGTCCTTAGGCGGAAAACTGGCGCGCATACCGGATTGTACTGAAAAGATGCGCCCAGGCGTCAGAACCTTTTCAGAAGAAAGTCAAGCCCAGCCCTGAAACTGAGGCCGAGACTCAGGGAATGGCTGAAGGGCTCGCCTGAAGGATGGGCGAGATAGCCGTCCACGCTGGCCGTGAGCGACATATCGTGGGAGAAAGGCTGACGATATGCCACGCGATAGGTGGCGGTGTTCACGTGGCCGTACTGACGGCCGTCCGCGGTGCTGAGCGTGCTGAGATGAGGGGTGCCGAAGAGGCTTACGTAGCGGTAGCCGAAAAGGTAACCGCCGCGCACGTCAAGACGGTTCCAAAGAAGGGCGGAGGCTTGCGCCCACAGGGCGTCGCCACTGTTCTGGGGCCAGAGCGTTCCCTTGAGTTGCATGGAATGAAGCACCATGGATTCAGCGCCGAGGCTGGTGAGGACGCGGCGGTCGGCATGCCATTGGGTACGCAGGCCGAGGGCGGCGTTGGCAAGGGTCTGGGCGCCGCAGGTGGTCGCGTCTATCTCGCCGCCACGGTGCTGGGCGAGAAGTTGGATGGGGAGCGTGAGGCTCACGTTGCGGCGGGCGGAGGAGAAAAGCCCCACCTCTTGCACGAGGCCGGCGGTGAAGGCTTCCTGATGGGTGTCCTGTCTGTAGATGAAACTCTGCCAGTCTATCCAAAGGTCGAGGTCGTAGCGCGGCAGGGCGAGCCGCACCTGCGCTCCCATCTCGGGGTCGGCGCTGTGGAGGCTTTCGGGGTTGTAAAGGGGCTGGGCGAGGGCGTGGGGGGCGAGTTGGGAGGCGTCCTTCGGCTCGCGGTGGAGCGTGCCGAGGGTGAAGGTGGCTTGGCCTATGCTGGCGTCAGCCCGGAACCAGGGCAGGGCGTGAATGCCCTTGCGATACTGTGCACCTTTCCATGAGGCAATGTCGTGGAAGGCATACGACGGGTAGCGGTCGGCGCCGTTAAAGAATATAGCATAGAGGCCGGCCTCAAGATGAACGGCAGGATGGGGATCGTAGGCCAGGCGCGGGGCGAGCCACGTGCCGGGCAGCGTGTAGCCCTTGGCCATGGGGCCGTCAAACTCGTTATCCACGATGAAGGCATCGGCATCGATGAAGAGGCGAAGCGCTTTGGGGGAGAGTTGCCCGTCGTCTGTTGTCTGTTGTCCGTCGTCTGTTGTCCGTTGTCTGTTGTCTGCTGTCTGTTGTCCGTTGGAAAGTGTGTCCAAAGCCTCATCGGCCACTGCAAAAAGAGGCAGAAAAAGACCCAAAAGGGGCAGAATGAGGCTCTGGAAGAGGTTTTTCATAGAGAAATATTGATTTTGACGTGCAAAGTTAGGCATTAATTTGCATATTTTGTGTATTTTTGCATGCAAAATCATTAATCTTGGGATTTTACACCCCTAAAAACCGTAATGCATAAGACAAGAATATACTTTCTCCTGAGCCTCGCGCTCTGCTTTCTCAATCTGCACGCCCAACAGAGAGACCCCAACTTCGGAGTTACCGATTTGGAGCAACTGCGCAAACTGCAAATCGCCCAGATGGCCATTGCCAACCTCTATGTTGACTCCGTGGACCAAGAGAAACTCGTGGAGGACGCCATAAACGGCATGCTTGAAAAGCTCGACCCCCATTCCTCTTACTCCAACGCCGAGCAGACGAAGAAAATGAACGAGCCGCTGGAAGGCAACTTCGAAGGCATCGGCGTGCAGTTCAATATGATGGAGGACACACTGGTCGTAATCCAGACAATCCGCAAAGGCCCGTCGGAGCGGGTAGGCATCCTCGCCGGCGACCGTATCATAAGTGTGAACAGCAAGCCTATCGCCGGCGTGAAGATGGATCGCGACACCATTATGACCAAGCTTCGCGGCCCGAAAGGCACCCATGTGATGCTGGGCATCGTGCGCCGTGGCGTGCCGAAGCCTATCTATTTCGACGTGGTGCGCGACAAAATTCCTGTGAACACGCTTGATGCCGCCTACATGATACGTCCCGGCATCGGCTACATTCATCTTGAACGCTTCGGCGCCACCTCGGGAAAAGAAGTGACGGACGCCATCCGCGACCTGAAGCAGCAAGGCATGAAACGCCTCATCTTCGACCTTCAGGCCAACGGCGGCGGCTACCTCGGCGCCTCCGTGGAGGTGGGCAGCCAGTTCCTGAAGAAGGGCGACCTCATCGTGTTCACCGAAAGCCGCAGCACACAGCGCCAGACGATGGATGCCACCGGCGGCGGCGAGTTTACGAAGGGCGACCTCATTATTCTCGTGGACGAATACACGGCCTCGGCCGCAGAAATCGTGACGGGCGCCATACAAGACCACGACCGCGGCAAGGTCATCGGCCGCCGCACCTTCGGAAAGGGCCTCGTGCAGCGCCCCATTCCCCTCCCTGACGGCTCAATGATACGCCTTACCACCTCCCACTACTTCACGCCCTCCGGACGCTGCATCCAGAAACCCTACGAGAAGGGTAACAAAAAGGCTTACAACGAGGATCTTGATACACGCTTCACTCATGGCGAACTCTCCTGCATCGACAGCATCCATCTGGACAGCACCCGCGTTTATCGCACGCTTAAGAAGGGCCGTGCGGTATATGGCGGCGGCGGCATCATGCCCGACGTGTTCGTACCGCTGGACACGGCGCGCTACACCAAGTACCTGACGGCCATACGCCGCCACAATATTATCAATGAGCAGGTGCTGCGCTACGTGGATGAGCACCGCACGAGCCTCAAGGCCGATTACCCCGACTTTGACCAGTACGTCGCCCACTTCGAGGTGCCGCAGGCTCTCGTGGACAGCGTCATCAGTCAGGCCGCACAGAAGAAGGTGATGCCCAAGGACGACGAGGAAAAAGAGAAGTCCATCCCCGACCTCCGCTTCCTCCTCAAGTCGCTCATTGCCTACGACGTGTGGGACCGCAACGAGTATTTCCGCCTCATCAACACCCAGTCCGACATCGTGAAGGCGGCGCTGAAAGAGTGGGGCAAAGATTAATTTTCCCATTTACTAATTCGCTAATTTGCTAATTTGCTAATTCTGAAAAATGCAGCAAGATACCTTCAACATTCATGCCGAGCAGCAGGCGCCGGCACAGGCTTCCTCGGAGAAAGACTTCGAGCAGGCGCTGCGTCCTCTCTCCTTCGATGACTTCAGCGGTCAGCAGAAGGTGGTGGACAACCTCCGCGTCTTCGTGGAGGCCGCCAAATACCGCGGCGAGCCCCTCGACCACACCCTTCTCCACGGCCCCCCGGGCCTGGGCAAGACTACGCTCTCAAATATCATCGCCAACGAACTCGGCGTGGGCTTCAAACTCACCTCGGGCCCCGTTCTCGACAAGCCCGGCGACCTGGCAGGCCTCCTTACGTCCCTCGAACCCAACGACGTGCTCTTCATCGATGAAATTCATCGCCTCTCGCCCGTCGTGGAGGAGTATCTCTACAGCGCAATGGAGGACTACCGCATCGATATCATGATAGACAAGGGCCCCGCCGCGCGTTCCATACAGATAGACCTGGCTCCCTTCACCCTTGTCGGTGCCACCACGCGCTCCGGCCTCCTCACGGCGCCCCTCCGCGCCCGTTTCGGCATCAATATGCACCTTGAATACTACGATGCCAAGACCTTGGAGACCATCGTCACCCGCTCGGCCAACATCCTCGGTGTGATGATAGACCCGAAGGCGGCCGCCGAAATCGCAGGTCGCAGTCGCGGCACGCCCCGCATCGCCAACGCCTTGCTGCGCCGCGTAAGGGACTTCGCCCAGGTGAAGGGCACGGGCCAGATTGACCTCAACATTGCCAAATACGCCCTCAACGCCCTCAACATCGACCGCTACGGCCTCGACGAAATCGACAACAAGCTCCTCACCACCATTATTGACAAGTTCAAGGGCGGTCCCGTGGGCATCAGCACCATAGCCACCGCCATCGGCGAGGACGCCGGCACCGTGGAGGAGGTCTATGAGCCGTTCCTCATCAAGGAGGGCTTCATCCGCCGCACTCCCCGCGGCCGCGAAGTCACCGAACTGGCCTACACCCACCTGGCCCGTCCCCTGCCCACCGGCTTATATAACGACGCGCAGCAACAGAGTTTGTTTTAGAAGGCAACAGCCCACAAGCCCCACAGCCCAAACCGAAGCCCCTCTCCGTCGCGGCTGCCTACGGCACCGCGCCACCCCTCCCCCATAGGGAGGGGAAGATACCCCTAAAGGTAATTAACGCGCGAGAGATATATTAAAAAAACAAGCAAATAAAATTTAGCTCAAACCGCCCCCATTCCTTTAACTCCTAAGCCTCCCCTTAATAGCCGCCACCCTTTAGTGGTATTTCCCCCTCCCTATGGGGGAGGGGTGGCAGAGCACCAAAGGTGGCTCTGACGGGGTGGGGCTGTGGCTCTGACGGGATGAGGTTTTTTCTAATGATTTCCTACTTTTCACAAAACATCTCCCTTCCCGACCTCAACCAGCCGCAGACCACGGCGTGGCTGAGAGAGGTGGCACAATCCTACGGAAAAAGGATTGGGGCCGTGAACTATATCTTCGTGGACGACGAGGAAATCCTCCGCATCAACCGCGAGTACATAGGTCACGACTACTACACCGACCACATCGGCTTCGACTACAGCGCCCACGACATTCTCTCCGGCGACATCTACATTTCCCTCGACACGGTGCGCTCCAACGCCGCCCTTTTCGGCAAGACCTTTGACGACGAACTCCACCGCGTCATCGTCCACGGCCTCCTCCACCTCTGCGGTCTGAAGGACAAGACACCCGAGGAGCGCGCCGATATGGAACGCGCCGAGGACGCTGCACTCGTCCTGCTTACGAAATAAACCACTCCTTATGAAACGAAACATCCTCCTCCTTCTCTCCCTCACACTCCTCACCCTGAGCGCCGCAGCCCGCAGCCACGGCGAAGGCGGCACCACCCCCTTCCGCCAGCGCTTCTCCACCGAAATCGGCGCCGTATGTGGCTCCGACTTCCACCGCCAGATAGTGCTCAACCTCCGCGGCGGCTTCAACTACGACGTGTCGCGCATGGCATTTCTTATCTGCGACTTCGAAGAAAACTGGCAGATGCAGGAGGCGCGCGACCATTTCGACCGCAGCCACATGCTCCTCGGCGGCCTGGGCCTCCACCTGCTGCGTGCCAACACCCAGCGCGGCGGCATGATACCCTACAGTCTCGACCTGCGTGCGGCCTACGGCAGCACAGTGGGGCAGACAAACTGGAAAAACAACGCCCTGGAGGCCGGACTGCAGTTCTATCCCTCCTATACGCTCTGCAAGCCCGTAGTGGGCGTGGGCTACCGTTTCAGCCACGGCCGCAACGACAAGGCGCGCGACTATCAGGAGCCCTTACACCAGTTCTACATATCCCTCGGAATGAGATTTTAGAACTGGAAGCCACACTTCCGAAACTGTAAAATATTTTGACAAAATCCTGTACGGAATTTTGACCACTTTTCGGAGACCTTTTTGCCGTTTCAGGCGTTTTAAGCGGTACTGGCGCCCTTTCCGTTTTTCTCCCTTCCCATTCCCTTGAAACTTCTTCCCTTTTAATTTTGACTAAAAGGGAACTTTTTCAAATTAAAAGGGAAGTAGTTCGCATTAAATGGGCTTTAGTTCAAATTAAATGGGAAGAAATTGGAATTAAATGGGCTTTAGTTTGCGGCAGGCCTGTTTCAGTGCGTTTTTCTTTTATTTTTCGTGATTTTTTTGAGTTTTTTTGAGGCTTAAAAGGGAAGTAAGGGGCAGCGAGGGGGGTGAAATCGCTCGTTTTTGGCCGATATTTTCGTCTCGTTGCGGCATATCGCACTGGTATATAGCATGTTGACGCAGGCAAATGAATGTGGCCAAATTTTCAAATATTGACGCGCGAAAATTTTTTCGTGAGCTCCATGCCCCAAATTTGGCCATATAAATTGTAAAAATTTTTGACAAAATCCGAGGCCGTTTTTTCTGTCAAAACAAGGAAGTCGCGTCAGGACAAAATAGCGGAGGATAGGATGCGCATCCTATCCTCCGCTATTTTGTCCTGACAGCACTTTAACAGAATCTGGCAGGATTTTAACAAAATCTCTGTTTACAGCGCTTTCTGGTAGCAGCGGCGGCGCTTGTGGATGGTGCAGTCGAGGTAGGCCCACTGATCCTGCGACTGGTGGTTGGTCTCGAGCTGCGGGTGGGTCTCGGCGCTCTCGAAGCCCATCTCCATGAAGGTGGGGATGAGGTCGGCAAAGAGGAGGGCGTTGACGCCTCTGTTCTGCCACTCGGGCACGACGCCTACGAGGAGCATGTCGATAATCTTGGAGTGCTTGAACTTCATGGCCTTGAGCAAGTGCCACCAGCCGAAGGGGAAAAGGCGGCCCTTGGCCTTCTGGATGGCGTGGGAGAGGGAGCCCATTGTGATGCCCATGGCGATGATTTCGCCCTCCTCGGTCTCAACGACGGACACCATGCGGGTGTCGAGGAAGCGAAGGTACATTTCACTGTAGCGGTCTATCTGTTTTTTCGACATCTCGCTGTAGCCGAAGAGGTTGGCGTAGGCGCGGTTGACGACGTCGAAGATGGGGTACTGGTACTGCCCCTTGAGGATTTCGCGGGCGTTCTTGAACTTGTGGATATGGAGCTTATAGCGCTTCTTCACGAGTTCTGCCACGCGGAAATACTTGTCCTGATGGGCTTCGTGGCCGGCATGGGGCACCATCACCTTGCGTTCCACCCAGTCAATCTCGTGCGTGAGGCCCAGACGCTCCATGTGCTCGGGGTAATAGGGGAAATTGTAGATGGTGGACATCGTTGAGAGCTGGTCGAAGCCGTCGATGAGCATGCCCTCGGGGTCCATGTCGGTGAAACCGAGGGGGCCGACGAGTTTGTCGCAGCCTTTTTGGCGTCCCCACTCCTCGGCGGTGGAGATAAGGGCCTCGCTCACTTCGGGGTCGTCGATGAAGTCTATCCATCCGAAGCGGGCGTTGTTGGTCTCCCAGCGCTTGTTGGCCTTGTGATTGATGATGCAGGCCACGCGGCCTACCACTTCGTCGCCGCGGAGGGCGAGGAAGAGTTCGGCCTCGCAGAAATCGTAGGCGGCGTTCTTCTTGGGATTGAAGGTGTCGAGGAGGTCCTCGAGGAGGTCGGGCACGGCGTACTCGCAGTCCTTGTAAAGCTGATAATTGAGGCGGGCGAACTTCTTGAGGTCGGCCTTCGTCTCTACTTTTTTAATAGTTACAGCCATGGAAATAGTTTTTGGAATTCAGCGCAAAGGTACGAAATAGCGTTAAAACTGACAAGTAAAAATCCTAATATATGATAAAAAAGGTAAAAAGAGGCTAAAGTTTTGCTATTAGGTAAAAAGTTTTGCGTAATTTTGTAGCGATTTCGCACGTATGCGAGTCAAATGTGCGGATTAGGGCCAGAAAAACCCGCAATCCTTGAAAGCGAAAAACCAAATAACCTAAAAAACATAAAGATGAAACACTTCAAACTTTTCGTCGCTGCCCTCGTAGGGTTTATCACCCTCGGCGCCAGCGCGCAGCAGATGCCCCCGCTGCCTATCGACCCCGCCGTGCGTTACGGACAGCTCCCCAACGGCATGACCTACTACATCCGCCACAACGAAGAGCCCCGCAACCAGGCTAACTTCTACATTGCCCAGAAGGTTGGCGCCGTGCAGGAAGAAGAAGACCAGCGCGGTCTGGCCCACTTCCTGGAACACATGGCCTTCAACGGCTCCGTGACCTTCCCCGCCGACGGCCAGCTCATCAAGGCCTGCGAGAAGATGGGCGTGAAGTTCGGTCAGAACCTCAATGCCTACACCGCTGCCGACGAGACCGTGTATAACATTGACGACGTGCCCACCACCGACCCGCAGAACATCGACACTTGCCTGTGGATTCTGCATGACTGGTCGTGCGGCCTCTTGCTCACCGCCGAAGAGATTAATAAGGAACGCGGCGTCATCCACGAGGAATGGCGTATGCGCAGCAGCGCCAGCCAGCGCATCTTCAACCGCAACCTGGAGGCCCTCTATCCCGGCAGCCGCTACGGCAAGCGCATGCCTATCGGCCTGATGAGCGTCATTGACAACTTCGAGCCCGACTTCCTGCGCGCTTACTACAAAAAGTGGTACCGTCCCGACCTGCAGGGCCTCGTAATCGTGGGCGACGTGGACGTGGACGCCATCGAAGCCAAGATTAAGGATATCTTCGGCCCCATCCAGATGCCCGAGAATCCTGCCAAGTATGAGTTCTATCCCGTGCCCGACAACGAAGAGCCCATCTTCGTAGTCGATAAGGACAAGGAGATGCAGATGGGCGTCATGCTCGTCAACTTCAAGACGCAACCCCTGCCCACGGAACTGCGCGGCACGATGGCCTATATCATGCAGAACTACCTCACTGATATTATCTGCTCCGTAATCAACGAACGCCTGGCCGACATCAGCCAGAAACCCGACTGCCCCTTCATAGGAGCCGAGGTGGGCTACGGCAACTATATTCTGGCCAAGACCTGCGACGCCTTCAGCCTGCAAATCGTGGCCAAGCCCGGGCAGGACGCCGAAGCCCTTAAGGTGGTCATGACCGAACTGGAACGTGCACGCCAGCATGGACTGACCGACACGGAGGTAATCCGTGCCCGCGACGAATACCTCTCGCAGCTGGAGAAGATATACGACAACCGCGACAAGCAGAAGAACGACTTCTACGTGCAGCAGTACGTGCGCCACTTCCTTGAAGGCGACGCCATCCCCGACATCGAGACCGAATATCAGGCCACAAAGATGCTGGCCCAGCAACTGCCCACACAGGTGTTCAACATGGCCCTTCAGCAAGACCTTATCAGCCCCACCGGCAAAAACCTCGTGCTACTGGGCATGTATCCTGAGAAGGAAGGTGCCAGCATTCCTACAGTAGAGGAACTCAAGGCCGCCGTCAACGAGGCTCATAACACTCAAGTGGAAGCCTTCGTAGATAACGTGAAGAACGAGCCCCTCGTGGCCAAAATGCCTAAGGCCGTAAAGATTAAGAAGGAAGAAGCTGCCGACTACGGCTACACCTGCTGGACGCTGAAGAACGGTGCCCGCGTATTCTACAAGCAGACCGACTTCAACGACTCCGAGGTACTGATGAGCGCCACCAGCTTCGGCGGCCAGAGCCTCCTGCCCACCGAGGACCTCTACAACGGCACCATGGTCACCAACGTGATGAACTCCTGCGGCTGGGGCAACTTCACCAGCACCGAACTGGAAAAAGCCCTCGCCGGCAAGCAAGCCAGCGTCAGCGTGGCCATGTCGCAGGCCGGTGAAGGTCTCCGCGGCAAATCCACGCCGAAGGACCTCCGCACACTCTTCGAACTCACCTACCTGAAGTTCCAGCCCCTGAAGGACGATCCCGATGCCTACCGCAACCTTATGGACGGCCTGCGCATGCAACTGGAAAACGCCGAGAAGAATCCCATGCAGTCGTTCCAGGACAGCATCCAAAAGGGAATCTACTGCGGCAACCCCCGCTACATCAACATTAAGCTGGCCGACCTCGACAAGATTTCCTACGCCGAATGCCAACGCATCTACAAGGAGCGATTCCAGAGCGCCGGCGACTTCGACTTCTACTTCACCGGTGCCTTCAACGTGGACAGCCTCCGCACTTACGTGGAGCAGTACATCGCTCCTCTGCCCGGCATCAAGGGTAAGCGCGAGACCTTCAACAAGACCAACATCACCGACATCGAAGCCGGTGAGCGCACCATCCGCTACGAGCGCCAGATGGAGACCCCCCAGGCCTACACCCTCCAGGTGTGGAGCGGCGACCTGCCCTTCACCCTTGACCAGGACGCCGTGGTGGAAGCCACAGGCGCCGCCCTTGACCAGATGCTGATGAAGACCATCCGCGAGGACGGCGGCATGGCCTACAGCGTGAGCGCCAACGCCCAGACCAGCTTTGACGTGAAGGAAAACTACGTCGTGCAGATTATGGCCCCCTTTACCCCCGCCAAGGTGGACAGCGTGCTGCTCCTGATGCGTGAGGGCATTGAGGAAATCGCCAAGAACGGCGTGGCCCAGAAACATATCGATGACTACAAGAACTTCGAACTCAAGCAACTTGAGGACCTCCAGCGCCAGAACAGCTACTGGCAGAGCCTCATCACCACCAAGAACCAGTGGGGCCGCGACCTGCAGAAGGGCCGCCGCGAGGCCATCGAGGGCGTCAGCTCCGAGAAGATACAGAAGTTCGTACGCGACATCTTGCTCCGCCAGCACAACGTGGTAGGCGTGACAATGCTCCCCGCCGATTTGACTGAAAAAGAATAAGGACCTCTCTTAACGGTATGCCTGAAGCCTCCGCGGGCTTTAGGCATATCCTACTTTTATATTCCTACGTTCTCCGTTTATCTTTTATATGAAGCGTTTTAACCTAATCAACAACGTGACGGGCTGGCTCGTATTCCTCATCGCCGCCTTCACCTATTGCTCCACGGTAGAGCCCACCGCCTCGTTCTGGGACTGCCCCGAGTTTATCACCACAGCCTTTAAGCTGGAAGTGGGTCACCCGCCCGGCGCACCCTTCTTCATGGTCACCGGCAACCTTTTCTCGCAGTTTGCCAGCGATCCATCGCAGGTGGCTCTCATGGTGAACATCATGAGTGCCCTGCTCAGCGCCTTCTGCATACTCTTCCTTTTCTGGAGCGTCACCCATCTGGCGCGCAAACTCCTCTGCAAGGACGGTGAAGAGATTTCCATCGCGCAGACTATCCTCGTCATGGGCTGCGGCGTCACCGGCGCTTTGGCTTACACCTGGAGCGACACCTTCTGGTTCTCCGCCGTCGAGGGTGAGGTGTATGCTTATTCCAGCATGTTCACGGCCCTCGTCTTCTGGCTTATTCTGAAGTGGGAGGAGCGTGCCGACGAACCCGGCAGCGACCGCTGGCTCGTGCTCATCTTCTATCTCACCGGCCTCAGCATCGGCGTGCACTTGCTTAACCTTCTGTGCCTCCCCGCCATCTGTCTGGTATATTATTATAAGAAGAGTCCCGAGGCCAACCTCAAGGGCTCCCTCATAGCCCTCGGCATCAGCTTCGTGCTCGTGGCCGCCGTGCTCTACGGTCTCGTGCCCGGCATCGTGAAGGTGGGCGGCTGGTTCGAACTCTTCTGCGTCAACACCCTCGGGCTGCCCTTCAACAGCGGCGTGGTCATCTACCTCCTCGTCCTCGTGGCCGTAGTGCTCAGCGCCCTGTGGGCCACTACGCGTAAGAACCGTCCCCGCATCATTGCCCTCTACATTGCCAGCGTGGCTCTCCTCGGCATACCTTTCTTCGGCCACGGCGCAAGCAGTATCATCCTCGGCCTGCTCATTCTGGGAGCCCTCACATGGCTACTCACCGTGAAGCGCAACGGCGAATACCTCTTCCGCAAGCGTTTCCTCAACACTTCGCTCCTCTGCATGCTCGTCCTGATGATTGGCTACTCTTCCTACGCCCTCATCGTTATCCGCTCCACGCAGAACCCGCCGATGGATCAGAACTCCCCCGAGGACATCTTCACCCTCGGCTCCTACCTCAACCGTGAGCAGTACGGCGACTCGCCCCTCATCTACGGCGAAGCCTTCACCAGCCAGCCCATCGCCATCACTCAGGAGGAGAAGGTGCAGCGCCACGAGAAGACCTCTGCCGACGAGAAAGACAAATACGACGTCGTGCAAGTCTTTGGCGGCTACAAGTATGCCTCCGAAGAGAAGATGCTCTTCCCCCGCATGCATCACCCCTCCTACGCCCAGGCCTACAACGACTGGCTCGGCGGCGTAGATACCCGTTCCTTCCAGTTTACCTTCACCGACGAGCAAGGCCGCGAGCAAGGTCCCGTACAAGGCACCATGCCTACACAATGGGACAACCTCCGCTTCTTCCTTTCCTATCAGGTGAACTTCATGTACTGGCGCTACTTCATGTGGAACTTCGCCGGCCGCCAGAACGACCAGCAGGGCAACGGCGAGTATGAGCACGGCAACTGGATTACCGGCTTCTCCTTCATCGACAACGCCATGCTCGGCAGCCAGGAACTCCTCCCCGACGAACTCAAGGAGAACAAGGGCCACAACGTCTTCTACTGTCTGCCCCTCCTGCTCGGCCTCATCGGCCTCTTCTGGCAGGCCTACCGCGGCCAGCGCGGCGTGCAGCAGTTCTGGGTCACCTTCTTCCTGTTCTTCATGACGGGCCTCGCCATCGTCCTCTACCTCAACCAGACCCCGATGCAGCCCCGCGAACGCGACTATGCCTATGCCGGTTCCTTCTATGCCTTCTGTATATGGATAGGTCTCGGCG
>JAKSLT010000023.1 GCA_024401055.1 Bacteroidaceae bacterium
AAACTATTTCCGGCGAAGCCGAATTATTTCTTGCGAAGCAACGAAAATCCCCTCCAACTCCCCCGAGGGGGGAGAGCACAAGAGCGAAAGAAAACAGGACTTCCCCCCATCGGGGGGATAAGAGGGGGGTCATTTCCGGCGAAGCCGCACTATTTCTCGGCGAAGCCGACAAGATATAAAACAGTCGGCTTCGCCGAGAAACAGGGCCGCCTTGCGGGAGGGGCATCAGAAGCCCGTCCAACATTTGTCCCAGAGGGTGCGGTAGAGGTCGTCCCAACGCATGACGGTGGCGGCGAAGAAGTCGGCCGTATAGTCGGTGGGGGAGACGAGGCCGCGCACTACGAAGTCCTGCTCCCGCTCGGCTTTCTGGAGGAAATAGTCGCGCTGGGGCTCGAGGAGCTTGCGGTATTTCGCCCAGCGCACGGTGGCGAGGCGGTTGGCACGGCGGTAGCGCCAAAGGGCTGTGCCTTCGTCGTAGCCGTGCTGGCCGCAGGTGGCGAGGAGGGCAGGGAGTTTCTTCGTGCCGCTGAAGATGGGGAAACGGGGACTCTGTCCGGGGTTGTCGAGGGCGAGCCATGCCACGCCGCCGATGCTGTCGGGCAGAAAGGCGCGGCACTGGATGACGGTGCTGTATGCGCACCACGGAACGCTGACCGTGCGGACGTTGCGCAGCGTACTGTCACGGAGGACGGCGGCCATGGCGTTGATGTCGTCGGGGCGGAGCCAGGGGTTGAAGGCAGACACGTTCTTGCCGTCGGCAAAGGCGGCGCCCTGCTTGGCGAGGCTGTCGAGGCGGCAGGAGACGGAGAGGGGCGTGCCTTCATAGTAGGAGGCGAGGAGCTCGCTGACGCGGCGGGGCGAGACAAGGCTGTCGGGGCGCACGGAAAGGGGGAGTTCCTCCACGGTGTCGGAGAGGCAGAGGGAAGGGGCGAGCTGCGAGAGGATGAAATGTTCGCGCGTGGAGTAGTTCTTCACCTCGTGGAAGTAATTTTCTCCGGCGTAGGCGCGCCAGAAACTGAACTCCGACTTGCCGTCCCACAGGCCCAGGCGGCGGGCCACGTCGCGGACGTTGTCGGAGGCCATGTAGTGGTCGGGATCGGAGAGGTCGAGGCGTCCGATGCGGCAGACGTTGGCACTGACGGCCACGTGGTCGTCGGGGATGCGCACGGCAGCCCATACGCCGCCAATCTTCTTGGGACCCTCGCCGAGCACCTCGAAGTACCAGGCCTCGTGGGGGTCGGCGATGGTGAGACACTCGCCGGAGTCGCCGTAGCCGTACTCCTTGATGAGCCGGCCCATGAGGCGTATGGCTTCGCGGGCCGTCGTGCAGCGCTCCATAGCGATGCGCTGGAGTTCCTCAATGCGGAAGAGGCCGTCGGGGTTGCGCAGGGTGTCGCGGCCGGAGAAGGTGGTCTCGCCCATAGCCAGTTGGTGCTCGTTGAGGCAGGGGTAGGCCGTGTCGAGATAGCGGAAAGTGTGGCGCGCCTGGGGAATCGTGCCCAGTTCTTTCATGCCGCTGCGGTCGGAAGCCGAGCGCGTGTGCATGCGGCCGTCCCATACGGAGACGACAGTGTCGCGGGGGTAGTCGGCGGCGGGCTGCATCTTCATCCATGTGCGGTACCATGAGTCGCAGGTGTGACTTGTGATGACGCTGCCGTCAGTCGTGGCGCGCGAACCGGCGAGAATGCTGGTGCAAGCGTCGGTGGAAGTGGATAGGGGGCTCTCCCCGGCCAGAGACAGCCTCTCCCCGTCAAAGCTTCCTTCGGAACTTTGCCACCCCTCCCCTGTTAGGGAGGGGGAAGATGCGGAAAGTGAAAGACAAGGGAAAAAAAGAGATAAGAAAAAGAGTTTGAGGCGAGACATATTTAATTTATTTGCGTTTCCAATAACAAAAAGTATTCTCCCCCTCCCTAACAGGGGAGGGGTGGCGCGGCACCGCAGGTGGCCGCGACGGGGAGAGGCTTTTAATAATGTGAAGAGTATTCTCCCCCTCCCTAACAGGGGAGGGGTGGCGCGGCACCGCAGGTGGCCGCGACGGGGAGAGGCTTTTAATTCACAACATTAAGCTTACCTCCTTCCAGGAACGCCTTGAGGTTGTCGGCCATGACGCTGAACAGACGGTTGCGGGCGTCGAGGGAAGCCCACGCGATGTGGGGCGTGAGGTAAACGTTGGGGGCGGAAAGGATGGGGTGGTCGGGTGAAGGAGGCTCCTGGGAGAGCACGTCGGCACAATAGCATCCGAGTTGGCCGCTGCGGAGTGCGTCGGCCACGTCCCGGTCGTTGATGAGCCCGCCGCGGGCCGCGTTGATGAGCATCAGGCCGGGGCGGACGGTGGCGAGGAGCGCGGCGTTGACGAAGGCGCTGTTCTGGGGCGTGAGCGGGCAGTGGAGAGTGACGACGTCGGCGGTGCGGAACGCCTCCTCCATCGTCACCTTGCGCACGCCCTGCGGCAGAGCCTCCTGCGGCTTGCTGCTCACGGCGAGAATCTCGGCCTCGAGGGGCAGGAGGATTTGCGCCACCTTGCTTCCTATGCTGCCGAAGCCGACAATGGCGATGCGGCGCCCGGTGAGTTCGCGGACAGGGCGGTCCCAGAAACAGAAGTCGGGACTCTGTGCCCACCGCCCCTCGCGGCAGAGGGCGGAATAGTGCTCCACGTGGTTGCAGGCGGCGAGGATGAGGGCCAGGGTGTGCTGCGCCACGATGAGGGTGCTGTAGGCCGGCACGTTACATACCGTGATGCCGTGGCGGCGAGCCGCAGCACCGTCCACTACATCGTAGCCCGTGGCGGCGATGAGAATGAGCCGCAGGCGCGGCAACTGCTGAAATTCGGCCTCGCCGAGGCGCACTTTGTTGAGCATCAGGACGTCGGCGTCTTTAGCGCGCTCTATGACCTCCTCAGGGCGGGTGCGGGGGTAGGTGGTCAGCGTGCCGAACGCCTCAATGGGCGCAAAGGACATATCGCCCGGGTTCAGCCCGTGGCTGTCGAGGAAAACGATGTTCATCAAGTGAAAAGTGAAAAATGAAGAGTGAAGAATGAAAAATGAAGGGGGAAGAGGGAGAGTTTCTATCGCTCCAGGTCTTCCCCCTTCGGGAGATAAGAGGGGGTCCTTACACGAAAAGTGTGGCGGCACCCATCATTGCGGCGTCGGAAAGGAGGGCGCAGGGCTTGATGTCGGCCTTGAGGCTCACGGAAGCGTAAGTCTTGTCCATTTCCGGCTGGAAGAGGTGGAGGCTGCGGGCGATGTTGCCGCCGAGAAGGACGGTTGTGGCGCCGAAGTTCTGGATGAGGCGGGCGGTGAACTGGGCCAGTTCGCGGCCAAAGGCATGCCATGTGTCCTGAGCGGCAGGATCGGTGGCGTAGCGGTCGGCTACGTCCTTGGCACCCTCGAGAAGTTCGCCGGTGAGGGTCTGGTAGCGGGCCAGGATGCCGCGGGTGGAGAACCAGTCGTCGGCTATGCTGCCGGCCCAGGGAAGATTCCACACCTCACCGCCGGGAGGCACCGTCTCGCCCTCCTCTACGATTTTGCCACCGCTGACAAATCCAGAGCCGAAGCCCGTGCCGATGGCCAGCACGACGACTTTTTCTACGCCGCGGGCAGCACCGAAATGGCACTCGCCGAGAGCAAAGGCGCTGGCGTCGTTGACGAAGCGGAACTCCAGGTTCTCACCGCCGGCGATGCGGCTGCGGAGTTCGTCGGCCACGTTTAAGCCCTTGATGTGGGGGAGTTTGTGGTCCATCTGGGAGATGCCGTGGACGTAATCGAAGGGACCGGGGAAGTCCATGCCGATGCGGGTGACAGGCTCGGGAGCCTGGCGGAGGCACTGGGCGATGTTGTCGGCCCATGCGGCGAAGAGTTCGTCGGCAGGGGAGGTGTGGGGAATGTCAGTTTGGATGCGCTGGCCGATAATCTGGCCGGCGGCGAGGTCGATGACGGCGCTGCACACGTGGCTACCGCCTACGTCAACGCCAATAGCAAGGTTTCTCATATTTTTTTATTTTAGGTTTGTTTAATGGTCGAGGGTGATGAGGGAAATCTGGGGCCATGCGCCGAGGCGGAAGGGTACGTTGCCGCCGGTGCCGGTGCAAACGAAGAGATGGCGGGAACCTTCCCTGTAATGCCCGCCCCACTCCTTGAAGAAGAGACGTGAAGGCGAGAGGCCGAGGATAGAGAGCTGCATGGCGTGGGTGTGGCCGGAGAGGGTCAGGTCTATGGTGGAGGGGTGCCCGATGACTTCGCGCCGCCAGTGGGAGGGGTCGTGGGAGAGGAGGATCTTGAAGGCTTCAGTCGGCACTCCTGCCAGCGCTTTGCCGAGGTCGCCGCGCGAAGGGAAGGGTGGTTTGCTGATGTTCTCCACGCCGATGATGTAGAGGAGGGCGGCGGGCGCGGATTGGGCGGTTTCGCCGCCAATCATGGCGGCTCCGTCGGTGCTTGGGGGATTTATGGGGCGGGAGATGGCGAGGTTTTCGTTGCGGAGGAGATGCCAGCCCATTTCCTTCTCGATGCGGCAGACGGCCTCGGTGTTGGCGCGGGAGGCGGCGGGACTGTGGTCGGGGGCGTAGAGACAATAGTCGTGGTTGCCGAGGATGGCTACCACGCCGTCGGGGGCCGAGAGGCGCGAGAGGATATCCTGGAACGGCTTAATCTCATCGGGGCTGAAATTCACGAGGTCGCCGGTGAAGACGATGAGGTCGGGGTGCAGCGCATGGACGCTCTCTACGATGCGGCGCACGTGGGCTGTGTCGTTCTTGAAGGTTCCGATATGCAGGTCGCTGATCTGTGCGATGCGGTAGCCCTTGAAGGCGGCGGGCAGGCGGTCAGCGAGGTGCACGGTGACGTTCTTTGTGACGAGATGCTTCCATCCGCCGACATAACCGTACACCATGGCGGCGGCTAGGAGTAGGGCGATGAAGAGGCCCACCTTCGGCAGCCGCAAGAGGGCGAGCAATGAGAACGCCACCTTGGGCAGGGCGAAGCAAAGGAGCACGAAGATGGTGAGTTCCAGCACGAATATGCTCCGCGTGCCCAACAGGCTCACGGCGAGGGCCACCGCCACGCTCAATGTCGGCAGCCAGTGCAGCAATTGTCCGTACCACGCACAGTGGTCGCGGAGAAAGGCGTGCCAGATGTAGAAGTCGGGCACGACAAGCAGCACGCATATAATAATTAGGCCGAGAAACATAATATAAAGCCTCTCCCCGTCAAAGCTTCCTTCGGAACTTTGCCACCCCTCCCCGGTGTGGGAGGGGGAAGATACCCTTGCTTTTTTAGAAAGACCCTTGCTTTTTTAGAAAGTGTCCTTGCTTTTTATATTAAATATATAATAATGTATAGTAATTCTTGAGAGGTATTATTCCCCTCCCACACCGGGGAGGGGTGGCGCGGCACCGCAGGTGGCCGCGGCGGGGAGAGGCTCCCCTTGCAACGTTGCGGAGCTGCCGTCCGTTATCCTCACCTTCACGAAGTCGCCGGGGTGGAAACTGACGGTGCTGCCGTCCTCACGGGTGACGCTGCGGGGGATGATAACCACCCTGTTCTGCTCCGTGCGTCCGAAGAGCTGTTCGGCCGAGCGCTTGCTGCGGCCCTCCACGAGGATTTCGTATTCACGGCCTATGCAGCGGCGGTTGCTTTCCAGCGACAGGCGGTTCTGAAGGGCGATGAGTTCCTCCAGGCGTCGCACTTTCTCGTCCTCGGCGATGTCGTCGGGGAAATGCTTCGAGGCGTAGGTGCCGGGGCGCTCGGAGTATTTGAACATAAAGGCGGAGTCGTACTGGCATTCCTCCATCAAGGTGAGGCTCTGCCGGTGGTCGTCGAGCGTTTCTCCGCTGTAGCCCACGAAGATGTCCGTGCTCAATCCGCAGTCGGGCACGATGCGGCGGATGGCGGCCACTCTCTCCAAGTACCATTCGCGGGTGTATTTCCTGTTCATGCGTTTCAGCACGTCGTTGCTGCCGCTCTGCACGGGCAGGTGGATATGGCGGCACACGTTGGGCTCCTCGGCAATGACGCGCAGCGTCTCGTCGCTCATGTCCTTCGGATGCGAGGTGGTGAATCGCACACGCATGCCCACGGCTTCCCGTGCCACGAGGCGCAGTAGGGCGGGGAAGTCGGTGCCGTCGGGTGTGCGGTAGCTGTTGACGTTCTGCCCGAGGAGCGTCACCTCCTTATAGCCGCGCTCACGCAGGTCGCGCACCTCCTGAAGGATACTCTCCACGTCGCGGGAGCGTTCCCGTCCGCGGGTGTAGGGCACTATGCAGTAGTGGCAGAAATTGTTGCAGCCGCGCATGATGCTTACGAATCCCGCGAGGCGGTTGCCGTGTATGCGCGTCGGCACCACGCCGGCGTAGGTCTCCGTGAGCGAGAGCGTCACGTCCATGGCCTTATGGCCCATCTCGGCCTCTGCGATGAGGCGGGGCAGCGACATATAGGCGTCGGGTCCGGCCACGATGTCGCAGCCACATTCGTTGAGCAATTTCTCCTGCACGCGTTCCGCCATGCAGCCTATCACGCCGATTATCAGTCCCTTTGGCCCTTCTGCGGCTTTCTGGCGCTTGCGGCGCTCAGCGCAGAGGGCTTCAAGGCGATGCAGGATTTTCTGCTCGGCATTGTCGCGCACGGAGCAGGTGTTGAGGAAAATGGCGTCGGCCTCTTCCAGCGACTGCACGGGTTCATAGTCCGCCATGCGCATCACTGAAGCCACCACTTCCGAGTCGGCCACATTCATCTGGCAGCCGTAGGTTTCGATATAAAGGTGTTTCATTTCGCTGCAAAGTTACAAATAAACTCTCAAAATGCAAAATTTGCGACTAAAATAGCTCTAATAGTCCGTAGAATAGAAAAAATAGTCCTACCTTTGCACCATGAAACTCGTTATTGACGATAAAATTCCCTACATCCGGCCCTATGTCGCTCCCCTCGGCTCCTGCCTCTTCCTTCCCGGCAAGGACATCACCGCCGAGGCCGTCCGCGATGCCGACGTCCTCATCGTCCGCACCCGAACGCGGGTGGATGCTGACCTTCTCCGCGATTCCCGCGTGCGCCTCGTGCTCACCGCCACCATAGGCTACGACCACCTCGACACGGACTACCTCCAGCGTGCCGGCATCGCGTGGCGCAACTGCCCGGGATGCAATGCCCGCAGCGTGGCGCAGTATGTGGGCAGCGTCCTCCCGCCCTGCCGCCCCGGTCTGACCCTCGGCCTCGTCGGCTGCGGGCATGTAGGCACGGAGGTCAAGGCCCTGGCCGAACGGCTCGGCTGGCGCGTCCTCGTCAGCGACCCTCCCCTCGGCCTACACGCCGACCTCACTGCCTGCGACGTCATTACCTACCACGTGCCGCTGACCCACGACGGCCCATGTCCCACTTACCACATGGCCTCCGCCGACTTCTTCCGCCGCCTCACCCACAGGCCGATGATTATCAACGCCTCGCGCGGCGGCGTAGTGGATGAAGCCGCCCTCTTGCAAGCCCTGGACGACGGCCTCGTAGGTTCCTGCGTCATTGACTGCTGGGAAGGCGAGCCCCACGTCAACCCCGCGCTCCTCCATCGCGCCCTCGTTGCCACGCCCCATATAGCCGGCTATTCCGCCAACGGCAAGGCCACCGCCACGTGGATGACGCTGCGCCATCTGCTTGATTTCTATTCCACTACCCCCTCCGCCCCGTTGGGGCACCTCCCCCTTTATGGGGAGGCCGTGCGGATGGAAAGCGCTCTCAATGCCCTGCGTGCCGCCCTTCCTCCCACGCCCCTCGCCCTTCTCACCGAGGCTCTCGGCGGCACGCTCCCCACGCTGCCGCCCTACGACGCCCGCACCGACAGCGACCGCCTCAAGGCCGCGCCCGAGGAGTTTGAATACTTCCGCGGCCACTACCCCCTGCGTCTGGAATAGAGAAGGCCCTCTCTTATCCTCCAGCTCTGACGGGGAGAGGCTATAAATTTATCCGAAAAAGCAAAGAAATCGGACAAAAAAGCCTCTCATCTCCAAAAAAAGCTGCGCGCATACGCGATGTGTGAAAATAAATGCGTAACTTTGGCCTGCAATTTCGTGGCAAGGGTCATGAAGTCCAATCCCTGCGGGGCGGGATTCCCCTGCCTTTTATTCTAACCCTTAAAAATTATGATGATGAAAAATCTTATTTTCGTTCTGGCAGCTGCGGCTACCATCTCCTTTGCTTCATGCGGAGGCAACAAGTCTGAATCTTCCGTTCCCGAGACCGACACGGCCTTCATCGACACCACGGCTGCGGCAGTGGAACTTCCCGAAGGCATCGACGCCCTTTCCGACGCGCTGCACGCCGGCGACGCAGCCCAGCTGCAGACGGTGGCAGAGACGATGCAGGCAAAGGTGCAGGAACTCATCGCACACGGTGACGTGGAGCAAGCTGAGACCTACAAGCTACAGCTCGAGAAGTGGTATAACGAGAACAAGGCAAAGGTTGACGCCATCGCCAAGGACGGCCTTGACATAGGTCAGCTTGTGGAGACCGTAAAGAACCTCCCCACCACCGCCGCAGATGCCGGCGAAGCTGCCGTGGGTGCCGCCAAGGCTGACGCAAAAACCGTTGGCGAGCAGGCCAAGGAGGTTGCCAAGAAGAAAGCTCAGGAGGAAGTAAACAAGGCTGAGCAGAAGGTTTCCGAGAAGGTGCAGCAGGAAACGCAGAAGGCCGCCGAAAAGGCAAGAGAAAAGGTGCAGGAAGGCACACAGAAGGCCGTAGAAAAGATGTTCCGTAAGTAATCGGAGACTTAGCAAATGAAGAAATTAGCAAATTAGAGAATACGGAAATTTTATAATGCCCTGCAGTCTGCTCTCCTAATTTGCTAATTTCTTCATTTGCTATTTTTTCTTTTCCTAATTTTCTAATTTTCCCATTTGCTAATTTGCTAATTCTTATAGTATGGCAAACACTGTACACACTTCTTACATTCGTTCCCTTTTCTTCGTGCTCTACAAGGCCGTCAGCGAACTCTATCCCGATGCCCGCGTGCAAATCGACGCTCATGTCAGCAACGGTTTCTACTGTCACATTGCCCACATCAAAAAATGGAATCCCGAAGCCATCTACCAGCGCATGCAGGAGATAGTGGACGCCGACATGCCCTTCGTGAAGCACACGCTGCCGCGGCCGAAGGCTATCAAGATGTTCGACGCCGCCGGACAGCACAACAAGGCCTTGTTGCTGGCATCCCTCGACGAGCCCTACACAGAGTACTACACCCTGGGCGACACGGCAAACTCTTTCTACGGCAAACTCATCGAAAGCACCGGTCAGCTCCGCCCCTTCGCCCTCGAAGCCTACGATGCCGGCATGCTGCTGCGCTTCCGCGGCCCCGACGGCGAGCTGATGCCCATGACGCCGCAGCCCAAGATGCTCGCCGTGTTCCGCGACTACCACCGCTGGGCCCACATCATGGGACTATCCACCGTGGGAGAGCTCAACCACGTCATTGTCAAGGGCGACGAGCGGACGAACGAAATGGTGAACGTGTCGGAATGCCTGCAAGAAAGGCAGATTAGCCGCATAGCCGACCATCTGGCCGAGAATCCTCAGCTGAAGGTGGTGCTCATCGCCGGGCCGTCGTCGAGCGGCAAGACGACGTTTTCAAAACGGCTGAGCATACAATTGATGGCCTGCGGTCTGAAGCCCGTAGCCATAAGTCTCGACAACTATTTCGTCAACCGCGTCGATACGCCTCTCGACGAAGACGGCCACTACGACTACGAGAGCATCTACGCCATGCAGATAGATCTCTTCAACGAGCAGATGACCACGCTCCTCAGCGGCGGCACCGTGGAATTGCCCTATTATAACTTCAAGACGGGCATCTCGGAGCGCTCCGGACAGTTCCTCCACTTGGAGGAGGACACCATACTCATCCTCGAAGGCATACACGCCCTCAATCCTCTCTTCTCCGCACAGATACCGCAGGAAAACAAATACCGCGTGTATGCTTCCGCGCTGACTTCTATCCTTCTCGACGACCACAACTACATTCCCACCACCGACAACCGCCTGCTGCGTCGCCTGGTGCGCGACTACAAGTTCCGCGGCTACTCCGCCGAGGAGACCATCCGCCGCTGGCCCGCCGTGAGGAAGGGTGAGGAGAAATGGCTCTTCCCCTATCAGGAAGAGGCCGACGTGATGATCAACACGGCGCTGCTCTTCGAGCTGGCCTGCCTGCGCGAACAGGCCCTGCCCCTGCTCGAAGGCGTGAGAAAGGACCAGCCGGAACGCGAAGTGGCCGACCGCCTCATCGGTCTCCTGCGCCTCATCAAACCCTTACCTATGGACACGCTGCCCCCCACGTCGCTGCTGCGCGAATTTATGGGTGGAAGTACGTTCTGCTACTAAACAGCCGTCGAAATACCGACTCTTCGAGAAATCGATACTTTGAAATACCGGCACTTCAACACCTTGTTTTTCCGAATATATTCCATGAGTTTCAGTTATCAGAAAGCCCCCTTTAAGGGGGGCGTGGGTCTCTCCGGAGGCCTCCTTGGAGGTATCTTCGGTAGTCTTTTCTTATTCCTCCTGCCGCTGACGGCTTGGGGCCAGATGACCTTCTCTTATGCCGTGGAGCCCGTGAGCCTGACGACGCAGGCCGACGGCTCCACGCTTGTCACCTTCCCCGCCGGCACCAGTCTGCAAGGCGTCATCAAGGGCACGCTGGTAGATGGCAAGACTGCCGTGCCCAGTTTCATTATCCCCAATCCCCAGACCACCGTTATCCGCGACGGTGAGCTGGAGACCTTTGTTTATCAAGGCAAGGCCTACTCTTTCCGCTTCACGGCCCCCGAGGACGAGAGCAAAATCTTCAAGGTCATCATCTTCAGCGACCCTCACATTGAGCACGGCTCCTACGACGCCACGTCTGTCGGCAACATGCAGACCTACGTCAGGAACATGGTGGCCATGAAGCCCGCCATCGTGTTCTGCCTCGGCGACATGGATCAGGACAGCGAGTTTTCCGGCAATAATTTCCGCAATGCCGTGCAGGGTTTTCTGGATGCCGGCATTCCCTTCATCACTATGTGCGGCAATCACGACCTTGTGCCCGACTATTGGGAGGGCGGCGACTACGGCGTGACCTACGGCATCGGCAACAACGGCGGCCACAACGCCAACGTCAAGGCTCTGAACATGGTGACGTCCTATCTCAACGAGGCCAAGAAGTACGGCGTGGGCGTGGAGGTCATCAAGGACAAGGTGCTACAGTCCTCCGCGCAGCAGTTCTCGCCTTTCGTCGTGACATTCCGCGGTATGAATTTCTATTGCGGCCAGACGTTCTGGTTTCAGAAGCCTTACACCATACCGGGCCTGTTTGACATAGGCAAGAAGGCCACCTACTGGGCGCCGGACGACGTCATAGAGAGTCTGGCCGCCTTCGTGCGCAACCATGCCGACATGCCCTCCGTGTGGATGCAGCACTACCCTCTGGTGGCCGGCAGCGACTGCGACCGCTGGTGGCTCAGCGAGTGCAAACCCGGCACTATACCGCCGGCCAACGGCACCGCCTACGCCACACCCCGCGCTATGAAACTCAAATACTCCCAGCTGATAAACCTCACCCGCAATCCTGTACACTTCAGCGGCCACACCCACAACTTCGCCCAGAACACCTATGAGGGCATCACCGACTACACCGCCGCCGGCATGGGCCGCGTGCCCGGTGCGGCCTATGTGGTGACGTGCAAAGAGGGCGTAGGCGTGATTAAGGTGGAACAGGCTTGCTTTAATTAAGGTAAAAGTTGGGACACGGGATAAGTTAAAAGGTAAAAGAGAAAAGTTAAAAGTTGGAAATGGGAGAGTACAGTGACCCTTCTTTAAGACAATTTCCTCTTTCCTCTTTCAACATTAAACATTCCACATTAAACATTCCTCTTTCAACTTTCAACTATCAACTTTCAACCATCTACAGTCACATGCGCCACTCCTTATATATATTACTGGCAGCTTTGCTTTCCCTTCCCCTGTATGCCCAGACGGACTACACGGGCAAGGTGAAAAACACTGCGGCAGCCTGGGGCGGCACGGGCACCTGCGTGGCCGGCTCCGTGAGTTGCGTGGAGTATTTCAGCTCCAGCCATTTCTATCAGAACAGTTTCAGCCAGACCGTCAGCGGCCTGCCCGTCGGCGTGTATGAGGCCGAGGTATATTTCAATGCCTCCTGCACCGGCAGCGCAGGGACTCTCTGCGACGACGGCACCACGGGCCGCACCCACCTCTTCCTCAACGATGCCGAGGTGGACATCCCCATCTACAACCTCAGCGCAAAGACGCTCTCCTCTCCCACGCTCTACACCGTCAGCGGCATCCACGTCAGCGACGGCACCCTCCGCATGGGAGCCCGCAACGACCGCGAGGGCGCAAACTGGCACATCATCCGCGTGAAGTCCCTCCGCTATCTCGGCACCGACGTCCGCAGCCTCTACGACGCCCAGTTCCCCCTCATACGCCAGGCTCGCCAGGCACTGGACGCCAGCACGTGCCCCAATTATCAGGAAATGCTCCGCGGAGCCATCGATGCCAGCCTCGTCGCCTCGGCCTACGACAGCCGGGAGCACCTCCAGACGCTCTACGACAACATTTCCGCCGCCATCGCCGAGAGCGAGGCTTTCGAAGCCGGCAAGACAGCGGCACTGAAGGACATGACGATGCGACTGGAAACCTTCCAGAGCGTATGGAACAATGGAGCACTCACCGCTTCCGAGGATTTATGGCTCTCCTTCCTACCTCCCGTGGAGAAGGTGTGCCTGGCCAAGGACAGCGCGTGCGACCTCGATGACATGAAGACGGCATGCCAGTCGCTTGCCGACGCCCTGGGCGCCGCACCCGTCACCTACACCATCGTCTTCACCGGCGACACCGAAGGCCTGAAGAACCTTAAACTCAAGTATAAGGGCTACAACTACACCGCCACCCTCGAGACCGGCGACCTCGACCCCTCTGCCCTCACCGCCACCGACGTGAGCGGCTACGACTACACCATCGACGTCACGGGCACCACCATCACTGTGACCTACACCAAGCGCTGCACAGTGCGCCGCAGCCAGCTCTACACCGTCTCCTGCCCCCGCGGCGCATGGAAGTACGCCGACGGCATGGCAGTGGCCGGAAGCCCCAACGCCGGCGACGAGGCACAGCTCTTCGCCTTCTACGACTTCAACGGCCACACCTACCTCTGGAGCCAGGGAGCCGGGCAGTTCCTCAACAACGGGGGCAAGGCCGTGCCCTTCACCGAGGCCAGCCCCGTCACCTGGGCCGAGGAAGAAGGCGGCACGAAAGCACGCTTCTGGTTCACCGATGCCGCCGACAAGAACATCAACATCGACGGCTACAGCCACATCTTCATCGACGCATGGGACTACGCCGACGACGGCAACAAGATGACGCTCAACGCCGTGGAGGGATTCGACGCCGTCCTCGTGCAAGCGCTCATCGCCTCCCAGCTCGGCGAAATCATCATCACCGATGCCCAGCCCTATTCTGCCGCAGCGGCTTCATACTACGACCGCGTGACCTACAAGCGCAACTTCACCAGTCGCGACTGGGAAGCTCTCTACGTGCCCTTCACCATGACCAGCGATGAGTGGAGCGACAACTACGACATCGCCGAGGTCAGCAAATTCATCGAATACGACGACGATGCCGACGGCACCCCCGACCGCATCTACCTCCTCGTGCAGCGCAAGACGTCCGGCAGCACCAAGGCCAACCATCCCTACCTCATCCGCGCCAAGCGCACCGGCACCCGCAGCCTCATCCTGTCCGGCCGCACCCTGGAAGCTTCCAAGACCACCGGCACCAGCCTTCGCAGCGAGAAATACCTCTACACCCTCATGGGCTCCTACTCCACCGTCGGCAGCCTCTCTTCCAACGGCTACTACACCCTCTCCGGCGGCAGCCTGAGCCGCTCCTCAAGCAGCAGCGCCACGCTCTCGCCCCAGCGCTGGTACATGGCCCTCACCTCCCCCACGGGCGGCACGGTCTCTGCCAAGGTTCAGAAAATCCCCGTCTGGATAGAGGGCGAGGACTACGTCACCGGCCTCGGCACTCCCGCCGCCCTTTCCGTGCCGTCCGCCTCAGCCTTCGACCTCACCGGCCGCCGCCTCACACAACCCGCCACCTTCCGCGGCGTCAGCATAACGAACGGAAGGAAAGTCATCAAATAAGGCATCCTTCCGTCCTCCTGCCCTCCCCCCTCGGGGGAGTTGGAGGGGGGCGTTTCTATTTCCCGCCCGCAAGGCGGCCTTATTTCTCGGCGCCAGCCGACAGAAAAACTACCCCTCTCAAACAAACGCCTTCCTACCCGCCCCAACCCTCCAAAATTTTTGATAAATTTTTTCCTAATTCATGTAGCGCCGCAGGCAACCCTTTTGTCAAAATTTTTTACAATTTATGTGCTCGTACAGCGCGATATTCGCGAGCGAAGTGTAAGTCGATTGGCTACACGCGATTCTCGCGAAAGTTGGCAAAGCACTGACACATAAATCATTACCAAAGTGTCGGCTAAAATTTCCTCCCAATTTCCGCAACTAAATGCCGACTAAGCGCGGACAATGCTTGCACCCGGCATGAAATTCCGCTCTTTTAATTTTCACTAGTTCCCTTTTAATTTTCACTTGTTCCCTTTCGCTGGAAATTAAAAGGGAACTAGTTCGAATTAAAAGAGGACTAATTCGAATTAAATGGGAAGAAGTTTGAATTAAAGGAGGACTAGTGGCCAGAGGATGCGGGTGTTTTGCGGCGCGGGGTGGAAAAAGTTGGCGCAAGTCTTGAAAATGCCATTCCGAAATGGCAAAACCCCTGTCGCGAACGGCGAAAAGTCCCCAAAATTTAGTCAAAAATTTTGTCAAAATATTTTACAGTTTCGGGAAAGGGATATCGCCTGCGGCGCTACATGAATTAGGAATAAATTTATCATAAATTATGTCGCCCTTTCAGGGCCTGGCCTGCGGCGCGGCAGGAATCGGGGGAAAATTTTGACGAAAAAAAGCCTCCCCGGGGGGAGGCTCGTGCTGTTGGCGTTGGAGATTTTCAGGACTTACTTGAAAAAGCGATTGAAGAGGCCCTGGAATCCGGCGCCGTGGCGGGCTTCGTCCTTGGCCATCTCGTGTACGCTGTCGTGGATGGCATCAAGGTTGAGTTCCTTGGCAACGCGGGCGATGTCCATCTTGCCGGCGCAAGCGCCTTCCTCGGCCATCATGCGCTTCTGGACGTTGGTCTTGGTGTCCCACACCACTTCGCCGAGCATCTCGGCAAAACGTGCGGCGTGCTCGGCCTCCTCGAGGGCGTAGCGCTTGAAGGCTTCGGCCACTTCGGGATAGCCTTCGCGGTCGGCCTGGCGGGACATGGCGAGATACATGCCTACTTCGGTGCACTCACCCACGAAGTGGTCGTGGAGGCCCTGGCGAACGAAGTCACCCTTCTCGCCGGCGGGTATTTCTTTGGCAATGCCGATGACGTGCTCGGTGACGAACTGCAGGCCGGCATCTTCTTTCTTTTCGGTAAACTTAGCGCCGGGAACTCCGCAGAGGGGGCACTTTTCGGGGGCGGCGTCACCTTCGTGAACGTAGCCGCAAACGGGGCAAATCCATTGTTTCATGATTTTAGGTTTTGGGGGATTTTGGGGGTTAGTAATACGTGATATTTTTATGATGACTGTGTTGTCTTACTGTAGCGTCTGCGCGTCCTGCATCTCTTCGAGGCATTGCTGGCACACGCCTTTGTAGTATTGGTGTACTTCCTGCACGAGGTGCTTGCCGATGGTGAAGGCGTGGCTGGCCTGAAGGGTGGAGATTCCCTGTAGGGGTATGTCCACGATGTGGCCGCAGCGCGTGCAGTGGAGGTGGGCGTGGGGGAGAGTGTTCTCGTCGATGTTGATGTTGTGGTCGTCGATGGATAGGAGCGTCACTGCGCCGTGGGCGGCCAGCATCCTGACGGTGTTATAGACGGTGGTGCGCGAGAGGCTGGGGTGCTGGGGCGCGAGGGCGGAGTAGATGTCGTCGGCGTTGGGGTGGACGTGATGCGTCATGAGATACTGCATGATGCACACCCTCTGCCTTGTGACGTTGATGCCGCAGCGGCGCAGCTTCTCGGTGGCAGCGCGCTCGATGGCGAGGGTGTCGGTGGGGGTGGAGGCGAGTGTGTTCATCTTCGTGCAGTGGGCGGGGGCCTTATGAGCGCATTTCTGTGCCGCGAGAGCCGCCGGTGTTGGTTTCTGAGTGCAAAAGTAGGGATTATTTGCAATGTTTCCAAATTTTAGGCTGAAAAAATTGTAATCAGTACAAAATACGGGTGTTTTTATTTATGTTTTGTAATGTTTGGAAGTCAAATAATGTGGTTTTTTGCCGGAAAATGTCATTTTTTGCCGGAAAGAGGCGAGAGTTAAGGATAAAAGTCGTACTTTTGCAGTGGAAAAGGAAAGAGACACTCCATAATAAATAATAATAAACACTATTCACCGTAAAACAAAAAGACATTATGAACAAGTACGCAGGTACACAGACCGAGAAGAACCTGGAAGCCGCTTTCGCCGGTGAGAGCCAGGCCCGCAACAAGTACACCTATTTCGCCTCCAAGGCCAAGAAGGAAGGCTACGAGCAGATAGCCGCTCTCTTCCAGAAGACCGCCGACAACGAGAAGGAGCACGCCAAGCTCTGGTTCAAGGAACTGGAAGGCATAGGCACGACCGCCGAGAACCTGGCCGCCGCTGCCGCCGGCGAGAACTACGAATGGACCGACATGTATGAAGGTTTCGCCAAGACCGCCGAAGAGGAGGGCTTCCCCGAGCTCGCCGCCCGCTTCCGCGCCGTGGCCGCCATCGAGAAGACCCACGAGGAGCGCTATCGCGCCCTGCTCCACAACGTGGAGGCCCAGGAGGTGTTCAAGAAGAGCGAAGTGAAGGTGTGGGAATGCCGCAACTGCGGCCACATCGTAGTGGGCACCGCCGCCCCCGAACTGTGCCCCGTGTGCAACCATCCGCAGGCCTACTTCGAGGTACACGCTACTAATTATTAAGTAAAGACCTCCACTGACTCCCCCAAAGGGGGAGAGAAAGCCCCCCTCAATCCCCCCTTTGGGGGGAAGCTTCAAAGCGATTTCTTTATCGCTCGCTGAACTTCCCCCCAAAAGGGAGACTGATGGGGGGCCTTCATAAAAAGGCTATGAACAAGACTATTCTTTCTTTCATCTTAATCAGCGGCTTCGCCTTCATGGGCTGCACGCCACATGCCGGCAAGGAAGGCACGCAGGCCTCCGATGCCGGTCTCGCCGGCGGCTTCAGCCAGGGCGACACCCTCACGCAGACCGACCGCAACGCCTTCGCCCAGGCCACGGCCGGCCACGACTTCTTCGCCGACTGGATGCCGCAGCGCGTGAGCCGCCAGGTGGTGGCCGGCACCAACTACCGCTTCTTCTGCAAAGTGGGCAAGGACGAAGGCACCGTGGAGGTGTTTCAACCGCTCAACGGACTGGGACGCACGCTCGTCACCGGCATCAACGGACAGCACAACGCCGCGCTCGTCATCGTGAACAAAAAGACGGGCAAAGAACTCGGCCGCTACGAGGGCGAGACACCGAAGGAATACGTGGGGAGCCTGCAGGACGACTTTAAGGTGCAAAAGTCGAAGGCTCGCCTGGAACTTCGCAGCGCAGCAGCGGGAGAAGGCTACGTGTGGCTGCGCGACTTCGGCACGATAGCCGTAAAGCGCTCCCCCGCCGGATACGGCGATCCGCTGACCACCCTCAGCCACACGGAGGGCGAACTGCCGGAAGTGATGCCCTGCACCGGACTCGTGGAAGGCCACTATCGCGTGGTGGTGGACGGCACATACGGCTACGTGGAAGCAGACCGCATGACATGGGACGCCCTCAACACCTTCTGACACCCCGCGCGCGTATATATAAATAAGGAGTACGCCATTTTCCAGACCCACTTTCCTACACAAAAACAGAGCCCGGAGAAAAAAAATGAAAAAAAATACACTTTTAGATTTTATTTTTCCACTTTTCCCGGGTCTTATATACAGAGACACCTAAAATGAAACTCCGTCTCATACCCCTCAGCCGCCACTCAGAGCGAGCAGCCGAAGAAAACTTCCGCCTCATCGTGAGGCAATATCAGGAACCGCTCTACCACCATCTGCGCCGCTTCACTGCCACCCACGAGGACGCGCAAGACGCCCTGCAGGAGACGTTCATCAGAGCTTACAAGCACATCTCCGAACTGAACGACCCGCAAGCCCTCAAGTCCTGGCTCTACCGCATCGCCACCCACGAGGCCCTACGCCTTGCCGAGCAACGGCCCACCGCCGACCTCGACATAGACCCTCCCGCGGAAGACACCCCTGACTACGAAACTTTGGAGCAAGCCTTGGAGCAAGCCCTCCTCACCCTGCCACCCCGCCAGCGAGCCGTCTTCACCATGCGCCACTACGAGGACATGAGCTACGAAGACATCGCCCAGACCATGGACTCCAACGTCAAGGCCGTCACGGCCAACTACCACCTTGCCAAAGAACGCATAAAAGAAATACTCCTCCAGCTATGACACGCTTCACTTCCCAACAAATCGACCAGCTTCTGGCACATCCCGCCGACCGGAAGCCCGCCCCTCTGGCCGAAGACTTCCTCAAGGCCAACGAGGAGAGAATAATGGAGCGCATACACACCCACAATTCTCACCGCCGCACAGGCTGGCTGGCCGCTGCCGCCTCCTTGCTGCTGCTCATCGTGGCCGGAGTGACGCTCAACACGCTGCCCTCGCGCTTCTCCCACAATACTGCCGACGACAGCCTCCACGCCCTCTACGATGTGGACGACAACACCACCGAAGAGGAACTCAACGAACAGGAAACGCTCATAGAGTGCGACACCTTCCTGGAATTTGTGTAGAAAACCAACACAACTTTATATATAACTATCAACTTTATTAACCAAAACCTTTACAACATTTCAAAAAAAACCTTTACAAAAATGAAAGCAACCACCAAAATCCTCTGCGCCTTCTTCGCGCTCTCGTTTTCCCTGATTACTTTCACTTCCTGCAACGACGACATTGAAGATGTCAACTTCCTCCTCGGCACCTGGATGCACCAGGACGACGACAGCCGCGAGTACTATCAGTTCCTCACCGACGGCGTCGGCTACGAATGGGATGAACCCCTCGCAAACTGGACCGACTTCCAGCCCCGCAAGGAAGAATTCCGCTATGAGCTCAACGGCAGCAAACTCACTATCTATGAGGCCGACGGTGATTGCGACGTGGAGACCGTGAAGCTCATCAACGACAACCGTATCAAGATAGGCGGCGACACCTATAACCGCCAGTAAGAACGGAAGAATTAACAAATCTGCAAATTCGGAAATCAGTAAATAACAGTATTAATATAAAAACAACGCAATCAATATGAAAATCCGCATAATCATCTTAGCTCTTACCCTCATCGGCATCACTACTTCCTGCATCGCCAAGAACCCCCAGAAGGTCGCCAACACGTCCATCGTAGGCACTTGGTCACACAACGACGGCGACGACACCGACTACTATCAGTTCAATGCCGACGGCACGGGCTACGAATGGGAAGTGTCGAAGTACGCTCCCACGAACTATCAGCCCCGCAAGAAGTCCTTCACCTATGAAATCAAGAACGGCCGCATCATCTTCGTGGAACACGACGGCGACGTGGAGTCCGAGAGTCTGAAGGTGTCCGGCAAGGGCCGCATCAAGATAGACCATGAGGTATATCACCTCGTAAAATAACTCTATTAACACAAATAACTTCCCTATTATGAAAACACGCCTCTTTACTCTCCTCATGCTCGCCCTGAGCCTCACCGCCACGGTCAGCGCCGAAAATCAAAAGAAGGGCCAGCGCCCTCAGGGCATGCACCAAGTAAGCATGACCGAGCGCATCGTGGATGAGCTCGACCTTGACGACGCCACCGCAGCCCGCTTCACCACCGTCTATAACCAGTATGTCAGCGAGATGCACGCCGCCTACAAGCAGCATGCCATGATTCGCCCGCAGAAAGGCGACGACGGCAAGAAGAAACGCCTCACCGACGAGCAGATCAAGCACAATCTGGAGGAGCAGCTTGCCCTCTCGCAGGCCACGCTCGACCTTCGCAAGAAGTATTATAAGGAGTATCTCAAAATCCTTACCCCGCGACAGATAGAGCATCTGAGCAAGCTTGAGAAGAAGCAGGCCACCGACGTCCACAAAAAGTGGGGCGAGCACCAGAAACCCGGCCAGATGCGCCCCGGTCAGCGCCCCATGGGCAAGAGCGTGATGCCACCGCGGCAGGAGAAGAAATAGGCGTATCCGCACAGCCCTTACGGCTGAGATTAACAATACGGCGGGCACATCCTTCAGTGGATGTGCCCGCCGCTGCTATTTTATGGAGAGCTTCAGGAAAGGGTCTTATTCGAGAGCCTCGGTCTCGACCTCGTCTTCGGGAGCAGGGGGCAATTCCTTGCCGGTGCGGGTGGCCTTAGGCTTCTGGGCGCCGAACTTGATGAGTTGATGGGCGGAGGTGATGATACTCTTGCCCTGGGGAGCCACGGCTGTGGAGAGCTCGTCGAAGGCGCGCTGCGTCTTACCCAGCTGCTCCTGTACGGCGAGGAAGCGCTCATAGAAGCGCTGGACACGCTCCACGATGGTGTTGGCAGCCTTCATGATGTTCTCTTGATTTTGCACCTGCCGCTGCTGGCGCCAGCTTATCTCTATCATGCGGAGGAGGGCGTAGAGGTTCTGCGTGGAAGATATCATGACGCCGCGGGTGAACGCCCAACTATAGAGCGAGGGATCGGCCTGGAGAGCGAGAAGGAAGGCGCTCTCGTAGGGGATATACATGATGACGTAGTCGAGGCGGACGCGGCCTGTGCGGATGTAGGCGCTGTAGTTTTTTTCGGCCAACTCCTTGACGTGCTGGCGGACGGAGGCAAGATGGCGCTGGAGGGCGGCGTCGCGGGCGGCGTCGGTGGAGGCGTTGTGATAATCAACGTAGGCGGTGAGGGACATTTTGGCATCGATGACGACGTCGCGCTCGTCGGGGAAATGGAGGATGACATCGGGCTGCATGCGCTGGCCTGTGTCGGCATTGTGGAGGGTGCGGCCGGCGTCGTCGCGGAGGGTTTCCTGCTCAGTGAACTGCACGCCGGGCTCGAGACCCATCTGCTCGAGGAGCTGGCGGAGCTGGAGTTCGCCGAAGTTGCCCTGCGACTTGTTTTCGGCGGTGAGGGCGCGGGTGAGGCTGTCGGCACGCTCACCGATGCGCTGGGCTTGCTCCATGCCCTGCTTGAAACTCTCGTCGAGGCGCGCCATGCCCTCGGTATGGGCTTGCTGGCTTTTCTCCACGGCTTCCTGCATCTGGCGGATGCCGCTCTGGAGGGGCGTGAGCACTTTGGCGAGTTGCTCGTTGCTGGCCTCGGCGAGTTCCTGACTACGTTCCTTGAGTACGGCTTCGGTGGATGATTTGAGTTGCTCCTTGATAAGGAGGATGTGTTGCTGCATCTCCTGGCGGTGCTGCTGCTGAAGTTCGGCGAGGCGGGCGGCATATTGCTGCTGGAGTTCGGCGATACGCTTGTCGGCCTGCTCCTCTTCGTGTTCAACCTGCTGACGGAGCTCGGCAAGATGCTGGGCATATTGCTGCTCTTGATGCTGAAGGTTTTCAGTGTGCTGGCGCTTGAGTTCGCCAACTTGGTGATGAGCGAGGAAATAGCCTACGATAAGGCCTACGATAAGGGCAAAGAGTGGAAGTAATATGGTCATCTTGTAGGGGATTGGGCGCGCAAGGCTCGCGCCTTGCTGAACTGAAAGAAATTAAAAAAAATTTATTTCAGAAATTATATTTTTCACTTTTCATTTTCTCGGTGGAATCGGAGGGAAAGCGTGCGGGGCCACTTGACCCAGAGATAGAGTGTGCGGACAACGAGGTGGGCGAGGTAGGCGGCATAGACGGCATGGATACCGCAGGGAAGTCGGAGGGCCACGTAGGTCAGTACGAAGGCAAGGGCGGCGAGAAACATGCAGTCGCGCACCTGGCGGCCGGCGGTGGCGCCGATATAGATACCGTCCCACATGAAGGCGGCGCTGCTGACGAGGGGCATGGCGACGAGCCAGAGGAGAAGGGGGTGAGCGTCGGCGCGCACGGCGGTGTCGGTGGTGAAGAGGTTGACCATACCCTGCCCGCAGAGGGCGTAGAGAAGCGTGAAGACGAGACCCACGGCAAGGCACCAGGCCATGAGTTGGCGCACGGCACGCTGCGTCTGAAGGCGGTCGCCGGCTCCGATGAAGCGGCCCACGAGGGCCTCGCCGGCATAGGCGAAACCGTCCACGAAGTAACTGAAGAGCATAAAGAGCTGCATCATCACGGCGCCCACGGCCAGGGCGGCATCGCCATAGGCAGAGGTGAGGGCCGTGAAGCCTACATAGACCACCATGAAGCCCAGCGAGCGGAGCATAAGGTTGCCGCCGAAGCCGAGCATACGGCGGAGGCGCTGCCAGTGGAGGTTGCCGCGCAGATGGATATGGGGAAAGACGGTGCGGCGATAGTGGACGGTGAGGAGCACGAGGGCCACGAGTAGGCCGAGCCACTGGGCGATGAGCGTGCCCCACGCCACACCGATAGGGCCGAGGGGCGTGCAGACGGCGAGGTAGTAAGAAAAGAACATGTTGGCCACGTTCACGATGATATCGACGGCCATGGGGCTCACCGTGTTCTGCGAGCCGATGAACCAGCCCTTGAGGGCCATGAGGGAGAGCGTGGCGGGAGCGGCCCAGATTCGCACGTGATAGTAGTCGCGGGCGAAGGAGGCCACGGTGGATGTGCAGGGGGTAAGGGCGAGGGCGATTTCCACGACGAGCCAGCCCGTGAGGAGCAGGAGAAGTGCGCTGGAGAGTGCCAGAAAGAGGCTTTGCGTGAGGAGTGCGGCGCGGTCGGCCGTATCGCCTCGGCCATAAGCCTGGGCCGTGAGGCCTCCGGTGCCCACACGAAGGAAGCCGAAGTTCCAGTAGAGCAGCGAGAAGAGCATCGCCCCTATGGCAATGCCGCCCATAGCGGAGGCATCGGCAATGTGGCCGGCGATGGCGATATCTACCATACCGACAAGGGGCACGGTGATGTTGGCCAGAATGCTTGGGACGGCCAGGCGGAGGATGGGGAGACGGAGACCCTCTAAATGGAGACCCCCTCGCTCCCCCTTAAAGGGGGATGTCTTGATGGAGAACAATTAGCGAATGAATTTGTGGCCGTTATGAATGAAGAGGCCGCGGAGACCTCCTCGCTCCCCCTTAGTAGTTTTGAGGGCACGGCCTTGCAAGTCATACATATTCCCTTGCTGGAAGCCCCCTTTAAGGGGGGCGGGGGTCTCTATTCCCTCGGGGTTGCCCTGGAGGACGGGATTCTGGAGATATTCGGAGAAGAGGCCGGTCTCTCTGAACTTGCCCTGCGAGATGAGTATGCCGTTCTGGCCGGTATAGGTGTCGGTGACGGGATTGTAGTCGAAGACGAGGTCGGCAAGTGCGACATCCTCATCGCCCATGTAGTAGGTGGCGCCATAGAGATACATGTCGTTGGAGCCGCCGTAGTTCACGATGAAATGCTCCTGGGGGAACACGATACGCGAGCCGTTGCGATGGCCCTTGACGCAGGTATTGGTCTGAATGCACACGGAGCAGAAACCATCCATATAGACATCGTCGCCGACGAAAGCGAGGCGGGCGGGATGGGTGAGAGGTCCCGTGCGGAAACTGTTGGCGGAGAGCGTGTAGGGAAGGAACACGGCTCCATCGGGCACCACTACGGGCACCTTGGGGCCGTCAGGCGTGACAGGCTCGTCGGCGGGGTCAGCGGGTTCCCAGGCCTTGGACGGCGTAAGGGTGATGGAGGCATAGCGGTTGTAGGGCATGTACTTGTTGGCCGACGTAGAGAAATCGTCGTAATAGTATTCGCCGAAGCCGTAGCCCTCTGCCGTGGAGAGCACGCCCGTGGAGAGGTTGCGCTGGAGCGTGAGGTCGCAGTGCTTGGCGGCATCACCGCGGTAGCCGAAGAGATAGATGTCGAGGCCGAAGTCCTGACCCAGATATTGTTCCTGGGCAAAGGTGATGGAGGTCTTCTCCTTGTTGGCCTTGCCCTTTACCCAAGCGTCGGGGAAAGAGTCGCAAAGGCCCTGGATATAGACGTAACCCTCGGCGTTGCCCACGGTGAGGGTGCGGGAGAAGGACGTCTGACTGCCGTAGAAGTCCACGGAAGTTATCTGTGCCTTCATCGTCGTGGTGACGATGGACTTCGGCGGCGTGACAAGGGTCTGTGCCTGCGTGGCGACAATGGTGCAGAGAGCCAGGATGATTATTGAGAAAGAGATACGGAGGTGCTTCATTTCAACTAATAACTTTTAACTATTAACTTTTAACTAAAGAAGACATATGCCTACCCACACCCAGTGGGCCACGATGCCGGCCACGATACCGCCGACGGTGTGGGCACCGATGGCTTTGGAGGTGAGTTGGCGGTAGCCGAGGGAGTCGAGCATGGCGGTGTGGGTGCTCAAGTAGCCGCTCCAGCACATACCTATGGCGGTGAACACGGCAATGGCGTTATCATTTATCCAGCCCTGCTCAGCAAAGTTGGGCACGAGGCCGAGGGCGGCACCCACGGCGCCGAGAGCGGTGATGGGGAAGGCTATCTGGTGCGGGTCGTTGAAGCCGAAAAGCCACTCGAAGACCACCGAGCACTTGTCGGCGAGCCAGGGGAGGAGTTCCACGCCCTGATAAGCGGCACCGGTGAACTCGCCCGTGGCCTTGTCGGCGCCGAAGGTGAGAATCATCACGGTGGTGCTGATGACGAGCACGCCGGGGATGATGGCCATGCCGATTTCCACACCGGCCTTGCCGCCGTCGAGGATGGCGTCGAGGATACGCATGAAGAGCGACTTGGTCTCGGGGTTCTTCGCGGCGGCCTGCTGTTCCTCGGTCCACACCTCCACGGCCATCTCCTCCTTAAATTCGGGGTAGGCCTTGCAAGTGAAGCGCTGCATGAGGCGTGTGCTGACGATGCAGCCGCAGAAGGCACCGAAGAGGCCCACGAAGGGCGCGGTGGTGTAGCCCTGCCCCACCATGAAGACGATGACGAGCAAGCCCATACCGAAGGCGGTACCGAAGTTCGTCAGCGAGATGAGTTGGTACTTGCGGAAGAAACGTGCGAACTTCTTGTCGTGGGCCAGCGTGATGATGGCGGGGTTGTCGCTCAAGAAGGTGAGTACGGCGCCGAGGGAGGCTGTGCCGGGCAGGTTGAAGAGGGGCTTCATCAGCGGGCGCAAGATTTTCTCAAAGAGAGCCACCACGCCGAACTTGCTGAAAATCTTGCCCAGCGCTCCCGTGATGACGCAGATGGCCATGAGGAAGAAGCAAGTGTTGATGAGCAAGTCGAAGGCGGTCTTCATGATTGTGTTCATCATGTTGGCCACGCCCATCACATGGCCGAGATAGCCGAAGATGAGAAAGATAATAATGAGGCAGGGGATGCCTTCAAAAGTTTTCTTATTCATAATTAATAAAGACCCCCAACCCCCTTAAACGGGGCTTTCTGTCAGGGTGAAAGTTTTATTTTACTTTTTATTTTTTACTTTTTACTTATTAACTTCTTCAAGTGCAGCAGGTCGGCGCGGAAGGTGAGGCCTATGTTGAGGGTGCTCTCCTTGTCCTGCAGCACACCGGCAGGGTTGGTGTTCTGTCCCCACGTATGGAAATAGGAGGCGTGGAGGCGCAGGTCGCGGCGACCCTTGAGGGGGAAGTATTCCACGCCGCCGCCCAGGTGGTGCTGCTCCGTGCCGGCGAAGACACAGTAGTCGCTGCCGTTTTCTTTGTTGCGGTCCCAGCCATACTTGACGAAGGCGTTGAGTTCCCTAATGGGCTGCACGTGGAGTTCCGTCGTGAGCGTGAAGTCGCCGAAGAAATTGGCGTCGTAGCCGCCGGCGTAGCGGTTTGTCCAGTCCACGATGAAGCGGCCGCGGCTGAAATCAAAACGGTTGCCCAAGGCGATGTAGTTTATCCAGTGACCGGGCGTGGCCTCAAAGAGATTAGTGGAGTAGAGGGCAGTGAAGGGCCCGTGCTTGCCGTCCCACTTCACGCCGAAGCCGTACATATCGTCGGCGTTGGCCCTGAACGGACTCTGCGTGGCCTGCACCTGCAGGCGGTCGCTCTCCGTGAGGTTGTACGCCACGCTGGCACCGAACTGATAACAGCCGATATTGTTGCAGTATTCCGAGTACTGGTACACGTCAATGGGCGCGTAGTCATACTCAAAACCGCCGACGCCCACCACTTGCTTACCGGCCGACATTTCCCACTTCTTAATATTATAAGTAAGGTACAGCCAGTCGGTGGCATTGAAGAAGCCGCTCTTCAATTCCTTACTGAAGCGCTGGCGGTAGGCATAACACCAGTGTTTGCCGAGTTCTCCTTTCAGGACGAAGTTGAGATATTGTCCGCGGAAACCGCTCTCGCTGGCGCGCTTGGTGCCGTCCAGCCAGTCGCGCTGCCAGTCCACGCGGGCCTCCACCTGGGCCGTGGTCACCCAGTTGCCCAGGGGCTTGTCGGTGCCGGTACTGTCGGCCTCCTGACCGAAGGTCGGCGCAGCGAGGACTATGAAAAGGAAAAGAGAGAGAAACTTTCTGTTCATTGAGGTTATAATTGATTTTTCGATGATTCGATATTTCAAGGTTGCGACATCTCCTGCCCGCATTTTTCCCCTCCCTAACAGGGGAGGGGTGGCAGGGTGCCGTAGGCAGCCCTGACGGGGAGAGGCCGGGGGAGGCTGTGGTGAGCTGGAGCCGGTCTTTCCTATTCCAACTTCCTATACCGCAGTCTCTTCGGCTCCTCCAGTCCCAGGCGCTTGGCCTTGTGTATCTCGTAGTCGGAGTAAGAACCCTCGAAGTAATACACCTCGCCGTCGCCCTCGAAGGCCAGGATATGGGTACAGATACGGTCGAGGAACCAGCGGTCGTGGCTGATTACTACGGCACAGCCGGCGAAGCCTTCGAGGCCTTCCTCCAGGGCGCGCAGCGTGTTCACGTCAATGTCGTTGGTGGGCTCGTCAAGCAGCAGCACGTTGCCCTCCTGTTTCAGCGCGATGGCCAGGTGCAGGCGGTTGCGCTCACCGCCGGAGAGCACGCCGCACTTCTTCTCCTGGTCGGCGCCGTTGAAGTTGAAGCGCGAGAGGTAGGCGCGCACATTGATGTCGCGGCCGCCCATACGGATGGTCTCGTTCCCCTGGCTCACCACCTCATACACCGATTTCTCGGGCAGGATGTCCTTATGTTGCTGATCCACGTAGGAGAGTTTCACGGTCTCTCCCACCTCGAAACTGCCGCCGTCGGGCGTTTCCAGTCCCATGATGAGGCGGAAGAGCGTCGTCTTGCCGGCGCCGTTGGGACCTATCACGCCCACGATGCCGTTGGGCGGCAGCATGAAGTTCAAGTCCTTGAACAGCACCTTCTCGCCGAAGGCCTTTGCCAGATGCTCGGCCTCGATGACCTTCTGGCCCAGGCGCGGACCGTTGGGGATGAAAATCTCCAACTTCTCCTCCTTCTGCTTCTGCTCCTCGTTGAGCATGCGCTCGTAGGAACCCAGACGCGCCTTGCCCTTGGCCTGGCGGGCCTTCGGAGCCATGCGCACCCATTCCAGCTCACGCTCCAGCGTCTTCCTGCGCTTCGAGGCCACCTTCTCCTCCTGCGCCATGCGCTGGCTCTTCTGTTCCAGCCACGAGGAGTAGTTGCCCTTCCAGGGAATACCCTCGCCGCGGTCCAGTTCGAGAATCCACTCCGAAACATCGTCAAGGAAATAGCGGTCGTGCGTCACGGCTATCACCGTGCCCTCATATTGCTGCAGGTGCTGCTCCAGCCAGTCAATGCTCTCGGCGTCGAGGTGGTTGGTGGGCTCGTCGAGCAACAGCACGTCGGGCTTCTGCAGCAACAGGCGGCAGAGTGCCACGCGGCGGCGCTCACCGCCCGAGAGATGCTCCACGTTCCAGTCGGCCGGCGGGCAGCGCAGGGCATCCATCGCGCGCTCCAGGCGGGAGTCTATGTTCCATGCGTCGGTCGCATCGATAATGTCCTGAATCTCGGCCAGGCGGTCGAAGCATTTCTGCATCTTGTCGGCGTCCTCGTAGTACTCCGGCAGGGCCAGGTTCTCGTTTATCGTATTATATTCGGCCAGCGCGTCATACACGTGCTGCACGCCTTCCATCACGCACTCCTTCACCGTCTTCTGCGGGTCGAGTTGCGGGTCCTGTGGCAGATAGCCCACCGTGTAGCCGGGGCTCCACACCACCTCGCCCTGCGACGGCTGTTCCAGCCCGGCGATGATTTTCATCAGCGTGGATTTTCCCGCGCCGTTAAGGCCTATGATGCCAATCTTGGCACCGTAGAAGAAAGAGAGATAAATGTTTTTAAGAACCTGTTTTTGATTTTGCGTGATAGTCTTACTCACGCCCACCATCGAGAAGATGATTTTCTTGTCGTCAACTGTAGCCATAAAAGATATAAAAGTCCCTGCAGTCCCTTGTGAGAAACTTGCAATCAGAGGATGATGAATATTAATAAAAGAATATTTAGGCAAGCGAAAAGCCTTGGGCTTTTAATTAGAGGAATTACCTTAAAGCAGGATTTTTGAGATTGAAGTCTTCCTCACAGCGAGGTAGCATGAAGTTTATTTCCATATTTTCCACGATGAACGCCTCCGGTGCAATTATGGAAGTTGGTCTTCCGCCCCAGGGAACAGTTTTTCCATTCATCTGATAAAAGTTTGTATAAGTGTATTTATTCAGAATATTTTCTTCATTTGAAACGGCCGTAAGATGATTCATGTCTTTTCTTGAAATCGAGGACAGTCCGTCTCCATCCATATCAACGATTTCCTCCTCACCTGTATTGACATCGTAACGAACGAGATAGGAAAAGTCATTCCCCATTGATTTTACTATATAGGCATAATCGAGTCCGGCTTTTCTAGCTTCATCCGCAAGCAGTTTACGCATCTTGGAATAGGGCACCGGATTTTCATAGGTAACATGGAGAATGCCGAAACCTGAATCTGTTGCATAAGAATTTACTTTGAAGGTTTTGCCCGTAGGGGCTATTGCTCCCAGCGCCGGTTTGTCACCATTGATGAAGTTCTTCACAAAGCCCTTCCCCACTATCGTGAGCTTCTTGGCTGGTATCTGCCCGTAGGCATCCATAGTCGCATTTCCGAGGAGTTTCACTCCCTTGTAGAGAGGCATATCGGACAACGCATAAATATTGAACTGCGTGCTAAGTACCCGTTTGCCAAGCATCATACTGTTTCGCGAAGTACCATTCTCAAGACTTTTGGATACTTTTCCGATTTGTGCTATCTTAAACATTTCAAGCTGGGCACTGCTTCCCTCATACATAATAGGACCGCTATAATATTCCTTTATACTCCTTGCCTTGCTCAACTTCATAAGAAGATCGGCAAAGTCGCGGGTCTCTTGCACCAGTTTTTCCTTAGGTGGAAGGTCTGAATGAGACTTGATATCATAAGATAATTCCTTTTTCTTTATTGAGCCATTCTCACACTTCACTTCAGCCGAAATTGTAAGTGTACTGGAAAAGCGAGGGGAATGGATTATCACTCCATCGGAAGTGACACGATGAACATCAACCGCCTCCTCAAAAAATATGACAGAGGTATTGTAGAGGTGTGGATAATCAAGGAAGATGGCAGAGAGCGAATTGATAAGGTCTTCCAATTCGGCCCTATTAAAGTTATGATTGATGGGTTCGTCTTTAGAAAAATACTCTCCTGCAGGATAATGGAAGCGCACAGGGAGGTTAGCATCTTCTTCAGAAAGAGGATGACTTTTCCTATAATTACGGACATTGGCATATTTGTTTATGCCATCCTTATACAAGTATTCGCCGGCATCCCAAAAGAAGCGACGTATAATGTCGTAAGAGATATGATCTTTAGTAAGAGTATTAGAAAGTGTTCCAGTAGAGACGCAAAGAGAGTCACCTACTTCAAAATAAGATGTAAGGTTGTAGTTCGCTGGTTCATCTATACGCCCCGTAATACCTCCCAGTTCGGAAACAATACGGAATTTATGTCCAAATTCTACAGCATTGTCAATAAAGTATGGCCGAGGCTGCCCTTCGATATAAAGCGAATCAAGCGACCTCTTTATCCCATCCTCAAGAGCCTTTGTGATAGTCCTTACATCGTCATTCGGCATATCGACATACTCCGGTGCCGGAAGTATATTCGGCAACTGGTAATTTATGTTTGCCAACTGTGTTTCTATCTTCGTGACGAATATTTCAGGAGAGACGGCTGTAACGGGCACTTGGCCGGATTCAGCAGTACATATTCCTGTGAACACCTCCGGGTTTTCGCCGGCTGCCGTAATATTGGAGAATACGGAGAGAGGAGTGCCTATGAGTTTCACGCCACGAACCAATTCATCAGGCCGCCCGTCAACATACACCCTATATACCTCTACAGGATCAACATTAAAGGAATTGATACTGCCATTGTCTCCTAAATAGGTCAGACCACTCGTAACATTGCTGAAATAATAACCATATTCCTTGCCCTGCTTCTTGGCTTCATCAATGAGCATCTTGCGAAGTTCAGCTTCGGTATAAGGCTTTGAAGTTTCTATCACGAGGTTCGACTGGCGAGCCACAGGAGTCATTCCAGGTGCTGCACGGCCGTGACCGTTACTGCGAGGGAAACCATTTATTGGAGTTCGGTTCATAAGGAAATTGGTAAGCACACCATTCTCTACATTCTCCACCCGCTGCGCCTTCACACCCTCATCATCATAGAGATAATAACCGTTGAGGTCTTTTCCGCGATATTGAGCGAGAGTCGGGTCGCTGAACACATGGGACTCTTTCGGAAGTACCATCTGCCCTACATATTGTTTAAACGTCTGGTTGCCCATCCTCATTCTATGCCCTTCAAGCCTATGGCCGAAAATCTCATGGAAGAAAACCCCGCTTGATGAGCCGGAGAGTATGGCAGGACCGGCATAAGGGCCGGCAATAGGAGCGTCACGAAGTTTGAGAAGACGGCTTACCATGTCCTTTGCTGCATCTATCAGGACTTTGTTGTCGGGGAGGTCCTTCAGGTCGTACACAAAGAAATCCTTAAAGAGAGGACAGCTCATGCCATCTGTAGCCTTGATAACGGCTTCAATCATTATTCTCGCGGCCTTTCTGTTTTGTACCACAACGGAACCTTCAGACGTGACAACGTATTCCCTCTGCACCTGATATGTCATACTGACACTTCCTTGCAGTTCGCGGCAATCCTTGAGCACCTTAGAGACTTCTTCCAAACGCTTTGCCCAGCCCTCCTTGTCAAATTCGTAGTCTGCTTCCGACAGCGGAGCCTCGTAGTAAGTCACAACATCGGTAGGCGAGAAACACGGAACCTTACTCTTATTGCCCGCTAGGGTATTAACCTTCGTGACAGATGTATCATACTTTGCTTTGGCTTGCTTGTAAGATTGCAAGGTCATCTGCCAGATACCTTGACGGATTGCCATAAGCGATTCATCCTTGAACGGAATAGCATACGATACTGCACCATTCTGATACAAGGATTGATAATTGTCAAACTCATACGAACCGATTCTTACCTGTGGGGTTAACAGTTTCGTATGTTCCTCCGTCGATGATGATACCCCCATTCGGCTTTTTATGGTCACAGTATAATCATCATTGACGCGAAGTGACATAAAATACGGAGCAACAGGCTCGTTCTTGAGTTGTTCCATATTGTATGCCAGTTCCTCCTTCATTGACTTGACAAGAGGGTCGGTATCCACGTTTTGCGCCATCGCGGAATGAGCAAAAAGGGATATGAAAAGGGCACATATCGCGAAGGCCATCAGCCGATGGCTTTGTCTAGCAGATACTCGGTGCTGGATGAATAACTTCATATTTGTCAAAGTCAATATTCACTACATCAATAATGCGCAGCTTTTTCGCTAAGCATTATAGCGTAATCGGGCCGCAGCAGGGTAGTGCTGTGAAGCCCGGAGAGCGGTGCTATGCAATAATGCGCAGCAAAGTTACATAAAAAAGCCTACGTGGCCAAGTTTTAGGTCTTAAAAAGGAGTTAAGAGCCCATAAGGGCTCTCTGTATGCTTTGTAAAAAGGAAAAAAATCCATAAAAGAGGCAGAGGAGTCTCTTTTTCGTTGCTTCGCAAGAAATAGTTCGGCTTCGCCGGAAGTGACCCCCCTCTTATCCCCCCGATGGGGGGAAGTCCTGTTTTCTTTCGCTCTTGTGCTCTCCCCCCTCGGGGGAGTTGGAGGGATGGGGAGGTAAAAGGCTCTCCCCCTAAAGGGGGGAGGTGGAGAGGGGCTTTATTTCCCGCGAAGCGGCTCATTATTTCCCGCCCGCAGGGCGGCCTTATTTCTCGGCGACAGCCGACAAAAAAACTACCCTTTCCAAACAATCGCCTTCCTACCCGCTCCGACCATCTAAAATTTTTGATAAATTTTTTCCTAATTTATGTAGCGCCGCAGGCAAAACTTTTGTCAAAATTTTTTACAATTTATGTGCTCGTACAGCGCGATATTCGCGAGCGAAGTGTAACTCGATTGGCTACACGCGATTCTCGCGAAAGTTGGCAAAACGCTGACGCATAAATCATTAGCAAAGCAAGGACTAAAATTTCCTCCCGATTTTCGCAATTAAATGCCGACTAAGCGCGAATTTCTCTCGTACTCGGCATGAAATTCCGCTCTTTTATTTTTCACTTGTTCCCTTTTAATTTTCACTTGTTCCCTTTTAATTTTCACTTGTTCCCTTTCGCTGGAAATTAAATGGGAACTAGTTCAAATTAAAAGAGGACTAATTCGAATTAAATGGGAAGAAGTTTGAATTAAAGGAGGACTAGTGGCCAGAGGATGCGGGTGTTTTGCGGCGCGGGGTGGAAAACGGAGGCGGGAGGTTTGGAAATGACAGGTGGAGGTGGCAGAATTTTCGCCAATCATGGCGAAAAGTCCCCAAAATTTAGTCAAAAATTTTGTCAAAATATTTTACAGTTTCGGGAAAGGGATATCGTGTGCGGCGGGGCATGAATTAGGAATAAATTTGGAAGAGATGCCTGCGGCGCTACATGAATTAGGAAAAAATTAGGAATAA
>JAKSLT010000024.1 GCA_024401055.1 Bacteroidaceae bacterium
ACGCCACCTCCGCGTGCAACGGCCGAAGGGCCAGGGCACGCGCCTCGGCGAGAGTGTCGGCGGGTTGGGCCGAGAGGGCGAGGGGGAGGAGGAAAAGGAAAAGACCCCCCAAGCCCCCCGAGGGGGGGATGTGGTGGTTGAAAAAGCCTGTCAGCCTCCTTTTGAGGAGGATGGGGCGGAGATTTGAAAGAAAGGTGTGCATACGTTTTCCGCGGCTCTTCCTCGGAGCCGTAAAGGGGGAAACTACTATGCGGCAGGTCTCCTGGCTTGTTGCAGCGACGGCGCCTTCTCGGCCCGCAGGCCAATGGCTTCGTGTCATCGCGAGAAGCAACTCACAGTTGCGGGACAGCGCCGGACTCTCACCGGCTTCCCTATTGTCCGCACCCAGGCCCGTCATCACCCCTTTCTCGGGGCTTCCAGGCTGTGCGGCACCGCAAGCGACTGCAAAATTACGCATTTCTCCCCAAATGGCAAAGCCCCGGCCGCATTTTTTTGCAGGATAATTTCCCCCCTCCTTTTGCCATCGTTTTCGCTAAAGGCTATTTCTGCGCTGATAAATCTGATTTTCATGATTTTATCTCCGTACATGTCGATACTCGTGCCGACGGACTCGTCTTGGCCACAGCTGTGGCCAAGTATGCGTCACAGCTGTGACCGATATCCGTCACAACTGTGGCCAAGTATCGGTCACAACTGTGGCCAAGTATCGGTCACAACTGTGGCCATGACGACTAAATGCCGACTAAGAACGAGCCCTTCGGCGCTACCGACAATTTTTCCGTGCAGGGTGTTATTGGTTCCCTCTGAAAAAAATCAGTGTCCGATAAAAAGTCACGGTCTTTGGGGTTGGCCAGAATTTTTATCGGACACCGATATATATAAATAAGGAGCGGGGCTTACTTCTGATGTTCCTGGCACCAGCGGCGGGCGTTGGTGAAGGCGGCGAGCCAGGGCGTGCATTCGGCGTCGGGGCAGGGGTAGTAGGGATTCTGCCAGGGGAGGAAGGCACGCTCCAGGTGGGGCATCATGGCCAGATGGCGACCGTCGGGGGTGCAGATGCCGGCGGCGGCGAAGTCGGAACCGTTGGGGCAACCGGGGTACTGGTCGTAGGTGTAGCGGAGGACGATAAGACCCTCCCAGCCTCCCTTAAAGGGAGGAGTTCCTGCGGGGAAGGAGAACTTGCCCTCGCCGTGGGCCACCCAGATGCCGAGTTTGCTGCCGGAGAGCGGACCGAACATCACGCTGGTGTTCTCGGGGATGGTGACGCCGAGGAACTGCGACTCAAACTTGTGGGAAGTGTTGTGGAGCATCTTGGCCTTTGCCTCGCCCGAGTTGGGGCCGACGAGACCGAGCTCCACCATCAACTGGCAACCGTTGCAGACACCGAGGGAGAGGGTGTCGGGGCGCTGGTAGAAACGGTCGAGGGCGGCCTTGGCCTTGGGATTGAAGAGGAAGGCACCGGCCCAGCCCTTGGCGGAGCCGAGGACGTCGGAATTGGAGAAACCGCCGCAGAAGACAATCATCTGGATGTCGTCGAGCGTCTCGCGGCCGGTGATGAGGTCGGTCATCATCACGTCCTTCACGTCGAAGCCGGCGAGGTGGAGGGCATAGGCCATCTCGCGCTCGCCGTTGGTGCCCTTCTCGCGGATGATGGCGGCACGGACACCGCTGCGGGTGCGGCGGTCGGGATCGGCGCCGAGGTCGGCAAGACGGCCGGTGAAGGCGGCGGGGAGCTGGTATTGGAGAGGCTGGTGCTTGTAATTCTTGTAGCGCTCGTCGGCCTGACCGTTGAAGGACTGGTAGCGGTCGAGGAGGTGGGAGGTCTCGTACCAGACGTCGCGGAGAGAGTCAATGGGAAGACCCTCTAAATCTCCCTTAAAGGGAGACTTTCCGTCAGGGAAGGAAATGTTGACAGTGCGCTCGGGGATGGGCTCGCCAATCATTACGGCGAGGACGTCGTGGGCATCGAGGATTTCTGCGAAGCGTTCCACGTCGGCCACCTGTACGACAACGCCGGGGTTTTCGGCGAAGAGGAGTGTGGCGGGGTCGGTCTCGGCGAAGGCGGAGAGGTCGAGGGCGACGCCGCCCTCGGTGTTGGCGAAGCACATCTCAAGAATGGTGGTGATGAGACCGCCGGCGGAGATGTCGTGGCCGGCGAGGATGATGCCCTCGTTCACGCACTGCTGCACGGCTTGGAAGGCGGCGCGGAAGTAGTCGGGATCGGTAACGGTGGGGACATCGCTGCCTACCTTGCCGAGGCTCTGGGCATAGGCGCTGCCGCCGAGGCGGAGTGCGTCGCACGAGAAGTCGATATGGAAGAGCGCCCCTTCTTTCTGGAGAGGCACGCTGACGGTCTTGCGAACGTCGCTCACCTCGCCGCCGGCGCTGACGATGACGGTGCCCGGGGAGATGATCTTCTCGCCGTTCGGATATTGCTGGGAGAGGGACAGGGAGTCCTTGCCCGTGGGGACGTTCACGCCGATGGCGCAGCAGAAGTCGGAGAGGGCCTGCACGGCGGTATAGAGTCGGGCGTCCTCACCCTTCTGGCTGCGGCAGGGCCACATCCAGTTGGCGGAGAGGCTGACGCTGTCGAGACCTTCCGTGAGGGGAGCCCACACGAGGTTGGTGAGGCTCTCGGCCACGGAGAGCACGCTGCCCTTGGCGGGGTCGGCAAGACCGGCCTGCGGGGCGTGGCCTATGGCGGTGGCGATGCCGGCGCGGCCGCGATAGTCGAGGGCCACTACGCCGCAGTCGTTGAGCGGGAGTTGCAGCGGACCTGCGGTCTGCTGATGGGCCACCTTGCCCGTGACGGAGCGGTCCACCTTATTGGTGAGCCAGTCCTTGCAGGCTACGGCTTCGAGGCGGAGAACTTGTTCGAGTTGATAGTTGAGAGTTGATGTTTGACAGTTGGAGGGGGCTTCGTACTGGCGCTCCACAGTCTCGTCCACCATCACCGTCTTGGGGGAGTGGCCGAACATCTGGGCGACGTCGAGGTCGAAGGGACGGCGGCCGTCACCCTGCTGGAAGGCGAAGTGGGCGTCGCCGGTGCACTCGCCCACGACATAGAGCGGAGCACGCTCGCGCTCGGCAATCTGGCGCACGTGGTCAATGTGCTTCTCGTCAATGAGGAGGCCCATGCGCTCCTGGCTCTCGTTGGCGATGATTTCCTTGGCGGAGAGGGTGGGGTCGCCCACGGGAAGCTTGGTCATATCAATGAGGCCGCCGCATTCCTCCACGAGTTCGGAGAGGCAGTTGACATGGCCTGCGGAGCCGTGGTCGTGGATGCTGACGACGGGGTTGACCTCCTCCTCGCAGAGGGCACGGACGAGGTTGTTGGCGCGCTTCTGCATCTCGGGGTTGGCGCGCTGCACGGCGTTGAGTTCGATGCCACTGCTATAGCGACCCGTATCCACGCTGCTGACGGAGCCGCCGCCGAGGCCGATGCGGTAGTTATCGCCGCCCACGACGACGACCTTGTTGCCCTTCTGGGGCTCACCCTTCAAGCAGTCGCGCTTGGTGCCGTAGCCCACGCCGCCGGCGAGCATCACTACCTTGTCGTAGCCATACTTCTCGCCGTTTTCCTGATGTTCGAAGGTGAGCACGGAACCCGTGATGAGGGGCTGGCCGAACTTGTTGCCGAAGTCGGAGGCACCATTTGAGGCCTTGGTGAGAATCTGCTGGGGCGTCTGGTAAAGCCACTCGCGGACGGGCAGCACCTTCTCCCATTCGGAGGCCTGCTCACGCAGTCGGGGGTAACTCGTCATATAGACCGCCGTGCCGGCAATGGGCCAGGAGCCTACGCCGCCGCCCATGCGGTCGCGAATCTCGCCGCCCGTGCCGGTGGAAGCGCCGTTGAAGGGTTCCACGGTGGTGGGGAAGTTGTGGGTCTCGGCTTTGAGGGAGATGACGCTCTCAATGTCGCGGATGATGAAGTAGTCGGAGGTGCTGTGGTCGGCGGGGGCGAACTGCTCCACCACGGGGCCCTGGGAGAAGGCTACGTTATCCTTGTAGGCGGAGAGAATCTTGTGAGGATTCTCGCGGGTGGTCTTCTTGATGAGGTTGAAGAGGGAGGAGGGCATCTCCTCGCCGTCGATGATGAAGGTGCCGCCGAAGATTTTGTGGCGGCAGTGCTCGGAGTTGATCTGGGCGAAGCCGAATACCTCGGAGTCGGTGAGTTGGCGGCCCAGTTGCTTCTCTACGCCGTGGAGATACTCTATCTCGGCGGGCGAGAGGGCGAGGCCTTCCTGCTCGTTGTAGGCTTCGAGGTCGGTGATGAACTGTATCTCGGCCGGCTTGATGTTGACGGTGAAGATGTCCTGGTCAAGGCCTTCGTACTCGCGCTGGAGCATCGGGTCGAGCTGGCCGTCGTGGGGGAAATATTCCTCAATGCGGGAGATACCGGCGAGGCCCATGTTCTGGGTGATTTCTACGGCATTGGTGCTCCACGGCGTAATCATCTCGCGGCGCGGACCTATGAAGCGGCCTGCCACGGTGGGGCCTTCAAGGAGAGTGGCGCCGCCGTAGAGCCATTGCAGTTCGTTTACTTCTTCGGGGGTGAGAGCGTGGTTGACTTCTGTGGCAATCACACTCTTGGAGGGAGTGAGGAAAAAGAGTATCATCCTGTTTTGTTTAGAAAAGAAAGAAAAGGAAAATGCACAATGTAGAAGGGCGTGCGTCGTGCTGTTTGTCAGGCGTGCTGCGTTCTACATTGTGCATTCATAGTGGTGCGTTCGCGTTGGATTAACTTAAGGTAGGTTCTATAAATTAGTTTTCTCTTTCATTTCGGGTAGTATTCTATGCTCGGTCGCTTTTGGCCTCTTCTCTCGTATCTTCCTTCCTTTCATTCAGTCACGTAGCCCGCTACGCTCCTTCATGAAAGACAGGAATCTACTTCGGAAGAGTCGCAAAACCGTCACGAGCTAATTAATAGAACCTACCTCAAAAGTTTCTTAACGAGTTGACTTATGGCGCCGCCGTCGGCTCTGCCGGCCAGACGCTTGGAGGCCGTTCCCATCACCTTGCCCATCTCCTTCATGGAGGTGGCGCCGACTTCGGCGATGATGGCGCGGACTTCGGTTTCCAGTTCCTCGGGCGTGAGGGCCTTGGGGAGGTATTCCTCACATACGAGAGCCTGGGCCATTTCCTCTTCGGCCAGGTCGGGGCGGTTCTGCTCGGTGTAGAGCGTAGCCGTGTCGCGGCCCTGCTTGGCGAGTTTGGCGAGAATCTTGATGGCGGCCTCGTCGGTGAGCTCGTCGTTAGCTCCCGGGGCTGTCTTGGCCTCGATAAAGAACTTCTTAATGTTGCGGAGCGTCTGGAGGCGGACTTTGTCCTTTGCCTTCATGGCGGTGATGATGTCTTTACTTATTTGGTCGAAAAGCATAATGAAAGACCACCCAACCCCCGAAGGGGACAACCCCCCAACCCCCTTAAGGGGGCTTTCTGCTGGGGTTAAGGTTAGGGTTAAGGTTAGGGTTAAAGTTAAGGTTAAGGTTAAATTAGAAACGTCCGGGACCGAAGCCGGGGCCACCGAAGCCGGGGCCGAAGCCGCCGCGACGGAAGCCTTCACCACCGCGCTGGCCGTTCTGACCGCCGCGATTCATGGCGGGGCCCATGAAGACAAGCATCATCTGCTTGGGGGTAAGGCGGGTGCTGAACTTCTCATAGTAGGCACGCTTCACGGCCACCTGCTTCTCCTCCATGTTGAACTGGTTGAGGAGCATCTGCTGGGCCTCTTCATCGGAGAACTGCTTCATCTCACGCATGCCGTTCACTTCCTCGGGCTGCGTTTCGGGACGCAGAGCGTCACGCAGGGCATTGAGGGAGTCCTGGTACTCGATGTAGAGAGCCTTGAACCAGCCCTCGTCCTCGTCGGTGAGTTTCATATTCTTTACGAGTTGTTCGGCACGTTTCTGCGTCCATTCGGCGCGGCGTGCGGCAAAGTCTTCTTTCTGGGCGAATGCACCGCTGGCGATAAGCACCAGGGCGAGAGTCATAAGAACTTTTTTCATAGTTTTTGTTATTTTGGGGTTTGAATAATTGTTATCTTTTAACTTTTAATTTTTAACTTTTAGAAGTAGCCCTCGCGCTTCTTCTGTTCCATGGAGGCCTCCTGGTCGAAGTCGATGACGCGGGTGGTGCGTTCGCTCTTTGTCGTGGTCATCATCTCCTCCACAATCTTCTCAATGGTGTCGGCCTCGCTCTCCACGGCGCCGGTGAGGGGCCAGCAGCCGAGGGTGCGGAAGCGAATCTTGCGCATCTCGATGCGGTCGCGGTATTCCTCGGGCAGGCGGTCGTCGTCGGGCATGATGAGTTGGCCGTCGAGGTTCACCACGGGACGCTCCTTGGCGAAGTAGAGGGGCACGATGGGTATCTTCTCCAGACGGATATACTGCCAGATGTCCAGCTCCGTCCAGTTGGAGAGCGGGAAGACGCGGATTTCCTCGCCGCGGTTGACGCGGGCATTATAGATGTCCCACAGTTCGGGGCGCTGGTTCTTGGGGTCCCACTGGTGCTGGGCGTCGCGGAAGGAGAAGATGCGCTCCTTGGCGCGGCTCTTCTCTTCATCGCGTCGGGCACCGCCGAAGGCTGCGTCAAACTTGTGCTTGGAGAGGGCGGCGAGCAAGGCCTTGGTCTTCATCAGGTCGGTGTGCACCTTGCTGCCGTGGGTGAAGGGACCCACGCCCTGATGGAAGGCTTCCATATTGCTCTCCACGATGAGGTCCCAACCGTATTCCTTGGCATACCAGTCGCGGAACTGAATCATTTCCTTGAACTTCCACTTGCTGTCGATATGCATCAAGGGGAAGGGCACCTTGCCGGGGGCGAAGGCCTTTTCTGCGAGGCGCAGCATGACGCTGGAGTCCTTGCCGATGCTGTAGAGCATCACGGGATTCTCAAACTCGGCGGCTACCTCGCGTATAATATATATTGACTCGGCTTCGAGTTCTTTCAGATGACTGAGGTTGTATGTTTCCATAGGTTTTATTTTGACAACAGACAACAGACAACAGACGGCGCTGGGCCGATGTCTGTATGGTTCTTAAAGGTGTTTTATAAAATATTGTCCGTTGTCCGTTGTCTGTTGTTTTTTGTCTGTTGTCAAATAATATTCAGAATGGCCTGTACGCACTCCTCAACGGAGAGGCGGCTGGTGTCGAGGGCGAGGGCGGGCTTTTCGGGCGCCTCGAAGGGGGCGCTGATGCCCGTGAAGTCTTTCACTTCGCCGCGGCGGGCACGGGCGTAGAGGCCCTTCACGTCGCGCTGTTCACACACCTCCAGCGGCGTGCTCACATAGATTTCCTTGAAGTCGTCGGCGCCCACTATCTCGCGAGCCATCTCGCGCAGTTCCTTGGTGGGGCTGACGAAGGAGCAAAGGGTGATGACGCCGGTGTCCACGAAGAGGCGGCCCACCTCGGCGATGCGTCGGATGTTCTCCTTGCGGTCTTCCTCGGAGAAGCCGAGGCCCTTGTTGATGCCGGCGCGGATGTTGTCGCCGTCGAGGAGGCGGCAGATGCGGCCGCGGCGATGGAGTTCGCGCTCCACGGCCAGGGCTATAGTGCTCTTGCCTGCGCCACTTAAACCGGTGAGCCACAGCAACTGGCCCTTCTGTCCGAGGAGTTCCTCGTGGGCGGCGCGGGGCAGCATTTCGGTGAGCGGGTAGATGTTGTCCCCCTCGGTGTCGTCGGCGCACGACTGGCGTATCATGCCCACGGCGGCCGTGTTGTTGGTCAGCGGGTCAATCAGCACGAAGGAGCCCGTGGGTTTGTTCTGCTGATAGGGGTCGAAGATGAGAGGCTTCTGCGTGGAGAAGCGCACGAGGCCAATCTCGTTGAGGGCGAGGTGCTCGGCGTCGTGGTGATCCATCGTGTTGACGTCCACGCGGTAATTCACCTGGTCGATGTGGCAGCGCGTGGTGCAGGTGGCCTGCTTGATGAAGAAGTCCTTGCTGCGGTCCATGGTCTGTTCGTCCATCCACACGAGCATGGCTTCGAACTTACGGCTCTGTACGGGTTGCTTGTCGCCCACTTTCACGATCATCTCACCGCGCGAGATATCAATCTCGTCCTCCAGTTGCAGGGTGATGCTCTGCGGCGGGAAGGCGTAGTCCAGGTTGCCGTCGTAGGTGACGATGGCCTTCACGTGGCTCTTCTTGCCGGAAGGCAGGGCCATCACCTCGTCGCCCTGGCGGATGATGCCGCTGGCCACCTTGCCGCAGAAGCCGCGGAAGTCGAGGTTGGGGCGCAGCACGTACTGCACGGGGAAACGGAAGTCGGTGAGGTTATGGTCGTTGCCGATTTCTACGGTCTCGAGGTAGTCCAGTATGGACTTGCCCTCGTACCACGGCGTGCGCTCGGAGCGTGTCACCACGTTGTCGCCCTCTTTCGCGGAGAGCGGGAAACACTGTACGTCGGGGATTCCGAGAGGGGCCACGAAGGCCTTGTAGTCGGCCACGATGCGGTCGTAGGTGGCCTTGTCGAAGTCCACGAGGTCCATCTTGTTTACGGCCAGGGCGATGTGCTTGATGCCGAGGAGGCTCACGAGGAAGGTGTGGCGGCGCGTCTGGGTGATGACGCCGGTGCGGGCGTCCACGAGGATGACGGCCAGATTGGCCGTTGAACCGCCCGTAATCATGTTGCGGGTGTATTGCTCGTGGCCCGGGGTGTCGGCAATGATGAATTTACGTTTGTTGGTGCTGAAGTAGCGGTAGGCTACGTCAATCGTGATGCCCTGCTCGCGCTCGGCCTTGAGGCCGTCGAGCAGAAGGGCGTAGTCAATCTCGCCTGCGCCGGCATTACCCACACGGGCGCTGTCGCGCTCCAGGGCAGAGAGTTGGTCTTCGTAGAGTTTCTTCGAGTCAAAGAGGAGGCGGCCGATAAGTGTGGACTTTCCGTCGTCCACACTGCCTGCTGTGAGAAATCGCAGGAGGTCTTTCCGCTCGTCTTGGTCGAGATATTCAGTGATATTTGTAGTTGCCATAGCAAAATTAGAGGTTTTCGCCCGCAAAGTTACAAAAAAAGGGCAAGAGTGACAACCTTAATGCGGCTTTTTTAGTAATTTTGCCGTGAAATAAGTACATTTAATATATATAAGTATGGCAACTACCCCCGATTTTAAGTATGCGCCGATGTTCCAACTCGGCGAAGATGCTACCGAGTACTATCTGCTGACGAAGGAAGGCGTTTCCGTCAGCGAGTTTGAAGGTCACAAGATTCTGAAGGTCGCTCCCGAGGCCCTCACGCGCATGGCCAACGCCGCCTTCCGCGACGTCAGTTTCCTCCTGCGCCGCTCCCACAACGAGCAGGTGGCCAAAATCCTCTCCGACCCCGAGGCCAGCGACAACGACAAGTACGTAGCCCTCACCTTCCTCCGCAATGCCGAAGTGGCCGCGAAGGGTAAGCTCCCCCTTTGCCAGGATACTGGTACCGCCATCATCCATGGCGAGAAGGGCCAGCAGGTGTGGACCGGCTTCTGCGACGAAGAGGCCCTCGCCCACGGCGTTTACAAGACCTACACCGAGGAGAACCTCCGCTATTCGCAGAACGCCCCCCTCGATATGTACAACGAGGTGAACACGCGCTGCAACCTGCCCGCACAGATTGACATCGAGGCCACCGAGGGCTGCGAATACCGCTTCCTGATGGTCACCAAGGGCGGCGGCTCCGCCAACAAGACCTACCTCTATCAGGAGACCAAGGCACGCATCCAGAATCCCGGCACGCTCGTGCCCTTCCTCGTGGAAAAGATGAAGAGCCTCGGCACGGCAGCCTGCCCTCCCTATCACATTGCCATCGTCATCGGCGGCACCTCTGCCGAGAAGAACCTCCTTACCGTAAAACTCGCTTCCACCCACTACTACGACGGCCTCCCCACCACGGGCGACGAGACCGGCCGCGCCTTCCGCGACGTTGAGTTGGAGAAGCAACTCTTGGAGGAAACCCGCAAGATAGGCCTCGGTGCCCAGTTCGGCGGCAAGTGCATGGCCCACGACGTGCGCGTCGTTCGCCTTCCCCGCCACGGTGCCAGCTGTCCCATCGGCCTCGGCGTGAGTTGCTCCGCCGACCGCAATATCAAGGCCAAAATCAACGCCGACGGCGTGTGGATTGAGAAGATGGACGACAAACCCTACGAGCTCATCCCCGCCGAACTCCGCAACGCCGGCGAGGGCGATGCCGTGAAGGTGGACCTCAACCGCCCCATGAGCGAAGTATGCGCCCAACTGTCGCAGTACCCCGTAAGCACGCGCCTCTCGCTGAACGGCACCATCATCGTGGGCCGCGACATAGCCCACGCCAAGATTAAGGCACGCCTCGATGCCGGCGAAGAAATGCCGCAGTACCTCAAGGAGCACCCCATCTACTACGCCGGCCCCGCCAAGACTCCCGCCGGTATGGCCTGCGGCAGCATGGGCCCGACCACGGCAGGCCGTATGGATCCCTACGTGGACGAATTCCAGGACCACGGCGGCTCCCTCATCATGCTCGCCAAGGGCAACCGCAGCCAGGCCGTCACCGACGCTTGCAAGAAGCACAAGGGTTTCTATCTCGGAAGCATCGGTGGCCCTGCCGCCATCCTGGCCCAGAACAATATCAAGAGCATCGAGTGCGTGGAATATCCCGAACTCGGCATGGAAGCCATCTGGAAGATTGAGGTGGAGGACTTCCCCGCCTTCATCCTCGTGGACGACAAGGGCAACGACTTCTTTAAGAAACTCTGATAACCCTTTCCGGCTCACCTAACCCCGAAGGACGTGCAGTCCTCACTCTTGGGATTCGAGTCCTCCTCCCTTAGGATTGCAATTCTCGCCCTCGGGATTGTACTTTTCCCCCTTGGGATTGTAATTTCTCCCCTTGGGATTGCAGTCCTCCCCTGTTAGGACTCCAGTCCTTATAGGGAGAAACTCCAGTCCTTACAGGGAAAAACTCCAGTCCTTACAGGAAGAAACTCCAGTCCTTACAGGAAGAAACTGAACGCCCTTCCGCAGAGCGCATAAACACAAGGACTATTCTATTCACCAACAGGTAAAAACGTAGAAAAATATAACCGCTAAAATTGAATAAGAAATGAAAAGAATCATTCTATCTTCCGTCCTGTTGCTCTGTTCCTTGCTGGCCTTTGCCGGTGGACAGGCTAAATATGTCTTTTATTTCATTGGCGACGGCATGGGCACCACGCAGGTGAACGGCACCGAGGCCTACCTCGCCGCCGTAGAGGGCCGCATCGGCACTACGCCGCTGTGCTTCGCCTCGTTCCCCTACTGCGCTTTCATTACGACGCAGAGCGGCAGCAACGGTGTGACGGACAGCGCCGCCGCAGGCACTGCCCTCGCTACGGGTGTCAAGACTTTCAACGGCGCCCTCGGCGTAAATCTCGACACGCTCAACGTTAATTCGCTGGCCTACTGCGCCCGCCAGGCCGGTGCCGCCGTGGGTGTGACCACGACGGTCACCGTGGACCACGCCACCCCCGGCGCGTTCTACGCCCACGTGCCCCATCGCAGCCAGGCCGACCGCATAGATGAGCAACTCATGGCTTCGTGCCTCGACTTCGTGGCCGGTGCCGACGTGACCAAGCCCAGCGAAAAGACCTACCAGGCTCTGGAAGGCGCAGGCTTCACCATCATCCGCAACGTGCAGGACTACAAGAGCGTGCGTCAGAGTGCCCGTCGCCTGATGCTCCTACAGACGCCCGACGGCCAGCGCCGCAGCAACGGCTCGCTGCCCTACGCCATCGACCGTTTCCCCGGCGACCTCACACTGGCCAATATCTGCCGCGCAGGCATCGACTATCTCGGCTCCTTCGAGCGCAAGAAAAAGGACGAGCGCCGCAAGGGCTTCTTCATGATGCTGGAAGGCGGCAAGATAGACTATGCCGGCCATGCCAACGACGCCGGCACGTGCTTCCGCGAGGTGGTGGATATGGACGAGGCCATCAAGGTGGCCTACGACTTCTATGTGAAGCACCCCGATGAGACTCTCATCGTCGTGACGGCCGACCACGAGACGGGCGGCCTCACCCTGGGCCGCGGACATTACACGCAGCACTTGCAGTACCTGCAATATCAGAAGATGAGCGCCGAGCGCTACACCGCCCATATCGGCAAGTTGCGCGAACAACTGGGCGGCGGCTTCACATGGGAGCGCATCAAGGAAGACCTCAAGGAGAACTGGGGCTTCTTCGGCGCAGTGCCCGTCACCGAGAAGCAGGAACAGCGCCTGCGCAAGGCTTTCGACGGCATACTCAGCGGTATGGCCGAAGACAGCAAGGACCTCTACGCCGTACAGAACGCCCTGGCCAACACCGCCAAGCAAGTGATGGCCGAACAGGCCGAGGTGGGCTGGCAGAGTGGCAGCCACAGCAACAGCTACGTGCCTTGCTTTGCCATCGGTGCCGGCGCCGAGATGTTCCACGGCCGCATGGACAATACGGAAATCCCCCGCACCATCGCGAAGGCTGCCGGGTGGAGCCTGAATTGAGTTTACAGTTTACAGTTTATAGTTTATAGTTAAAGGAAGACGGGTGCTGCGCATAGAAGGACTGACCATAGGCTACGCGGGGCGCGTGGTGGCGGAAAATCTCTGCCACAACTTTGGGGCAGGTACGCTCACGCTCCTTACGGGCCGCAACGGGTCGGGAAAAAGTACGCTGTTGCGCACGCTGGCAGGAATGCAACCGCCCCTCTCGCCGCCCGAGAGCATAATGCTGGCGGGAAAGCCGCTGGGAAATTATGCGCCGCGTGAACTGGCCCGCCTCCGTGCCGTGGTACAGACGCGCTACGAGAGCGTGAACCTCACTGTGCAGCAAGTGGTGGAGATGGGCCGCGCACCCTATCGGGGAATGGCCCGGGCCCTCCGGCCTTCCGACGTCGCGGCCGTGGACAAGGCCCTCGCCGACTGCCAGCTGACGGACTACGCCCAGCGTTCCTTCCGCCTACTCTCCGACGGCGAGCGACAGCGCGTGATGATAGCCGCCGCATTGGCCCAAGAGGCTCCCCTCCTGCTGCTCGACGAGCCCTCTGCCTTCCTCGACTACGAAGCACGGCAGCAACTCTTTACCCTTCTCCGCCACCTCGCTGACGAAGGCCGCTGCATCATCTGCGCTACCCACGACCTTGATATGGCCCGCCCCGTGGCCGATGACGAAATGGCACTGTAATAATCAGAAATGAGATGGAGCCCTCGCAGAGCCAAACTAATAATCTCATAGTTTCATAATCTCATAATCCCACAATGATAGTATGCATCGCGGAGAAACCCTCCGTAGCAAAAGATATAGCACGAATCCTCGGCGCCAACACGCAGCGCGATGGCTACATGGAAGGTAACGGTTACCAGGTGACCTGGACCTTCGGCCACCTGTGCGAACTGAAATACCCCGAGGACTACACGCCCGAGTGGAAGCGCTGGAGCCTCGGCGCGTTGCCCATGATTCCGCCGCGCTTCCAGATACGTCTGAAGCAGGACAAGGGCGTGGCGCACCAGTTTGAGGTTATCAAGAAACTGATGCTCGCCGCCGACCGCATCATCAACTGCGGCGATGCCGGGCAGGAGGGTGAACTCATCCAGCGATGGGTGCACCAGATGACGGGTGCCAAGTGTCCCGTGGAGCGCCTCTGGATTTCCTCCATGACCGACGAGGCCATACGCGAGGGCTTCTCCAATCTGCGCGCCTCCTCCGACTACCAGAGCCTCTATGAGGCCGGCCTGTGCCGCGCCATAGGCGACTGGATGCTCGGCATGAACGCTACGCGCCTCTATACGATTAAATACGGCGGTCCGCGGCAGAAGGGCGCACAGCCTCTCTCCATCGGCCGCGTGCAGACGCCGACCCTCGCCCTCATCGTGCGCCGTCAGCAGGAAATAGAGAATTTCGTGCCGGAACCTTACTGGGTACTCTCCACCGTCTATCGCGACACGACCTTCACCTCTACCAAGAAGGTGAAGGACGAGGAGGAGGGCCAGCAGGCAATGGCCGCCATCAAGGACGCGCCCTTTGAGGTGACGAGCGTGGAGAAGAAGAAAGGCACGGAGGCTCCGCCCCGCCTCTTCGACCTCACTTCCCTGCAGGTGGAGTGCAACAAGAAGTTTGGCTTCTCCGCCGAGACGACGCTCAACATCGCCCAGTCGCTCTACGAGAAGAAGGTGACGACATACCCCCGCGTCGATACCACCTACCTCCCCGATGATGTTTATCCAACAATAGGCAAGATATTCAACGGCCTCTACGGTCAGTACAAGGACATCCTCGACCCCTTGCGCGGTAAACCCTTGCGCAAGAACAAGAAGGTGTTCGACTCCTCAAAGGTGACCGACCACCACGCCATCATTCCCACCGGTGTGCCCGCCAACAACCTCACGGACATCGAGCGCAAGACCTACGACCTCATCGTGCGCCGCTTCATCGCCAACTTCTACGAGGACTGCAAGTTCAGCACCACCACGGTGAAAGGCGAGTCGGCCAAGATAGAGTTCAAGGTGAGCGGCAAGGAAATACTCGACGAGGCCTGGCGCTTCGTCTTCGCCAAGGAAAAGAAGGAGGCTGCCGCAGCCGCAGCCGCCGGCACTGCTCCCGCAGATAATACCCCGCCAGCCGCTCCCGATGACGACGAGAAGAAAAAGGACGACGCCGAGGAGCGCACCCTTCCCACCTTCGTCAAGGGCGAGAGCGGCCCCCACGTGCCCTCTCTCACGCAGAAGTTCACCACACCGCCCAAGCCCTACATCGAGGCCACGCTGCTCCGCGCCATGGAAACGGCCGGCAAACTCGTGGAGGACGAGGAACTGCGCGACGCCATGAAGGAGAACGGCATAGGCCGCCCTTCAACCCGCGCCGGCATCATTGAGACGCTCTTCCGCCGTGGTTACATTGCCAAGCAGCGCAAGGCCTTGCAAGCCACTCCCACCGGCGTGGCCCTTATCGGCATTATCCGCGAGGAACTCCTCAAAAGCGCCGAACTCACCGGCCTTTGGGAGAAGAAACTCCGCCAGATAGAGCGTCGCGAGTACGACGCCGCACAGTTTGTGGCGGAACTCAAAGAAATGGTCGGCGGCATCGTGCAGCAAGTTCTCTCTGACAATACTTCCCGTGTCATCCAGACCGTCGTAACGCCAGCAAAGGCAGCGGGTAAATCAGGTAAGTGACAACAGACAATAGCCCCCAAAGGGGGTGTTCCCTAATAAAAATCAAAAGTTATCCCCAGCAGAGAGCCCTCTTTATGGGGGTTGGGGGTCTTCATTATGTTCGACATAATCATCATTCTCATCCTTGTAGCCTTCAACGGCTTCTTCTCTCTCTCCGAGGTGGCGCTCATCTCGGCGCGCCGTCCGCGACTGATGCAGGAAGCCAAGCAAGGCAACCGCTCCGCCCGCATCGCCCTCAAACTGATGGACGACCCCGACACCTTCCTCGGCACGGCGCAGGTGGGCATCACCATCGTCAGCATCCTCACGGGTATCTACTCCGGCGAGGCGCTGGCCGACGACTTCGCCGCCCTTCTCGTGGGCTGGGGCTTCAACGCCTCCATCGCCCCGGGCCTGGCACAGACAGTCATTGTCATCATAGCCACCTACCTGCAGGTGGAACTCGGCGAACTCTTCCCCAAGCGCGTCGCCATCGACGTGGCCGACGCTATGGCCAAGTACACGGCCATCCCCATGATGATGCTCTCGCAAATCGGTAAGCCCATCATCTGGTTCCTTACCAAGAACACCGATTTCCTCACGTGGCTCCTCCGCCTCCATCCTCAGGACTCCAAGGTAACGGAGGAGGAGGTGAAGAGCGTTATCTCCGAGAGCGCCAAGAGCGGCGAGGTAAAGGAGGTGGAGCAGGACATTATGGAGCGCACTCTCGTACTGGGCGACCAGCGTGTTGAGGCCCTGATGACCCATCGTGCCGACCTCGAGACGCTGGACGTGGCCATGACGTCCGACGAGGTGAAGTACGCTCTCCACGCCCACCCCCACACGGCCTATCCCGTCGTGGAGGGTTCCATGGACGAGGTGGTGGGCATCGTCACGCTCAAGGAACTCGTGCAGCATCTCCATCAGGATAATTTCTCCCTCCGCGACATCGCCGTGGCGCCCGTCTATTTCCCCGACAACATGACCGTCTATAAGGCCTTGGAGAAACTGAAGAACATCCCTCTCGGCCGCGCTCTCGTTTGCGACGAGTTCGGCTCGTTGCAGGGCATGATTTCCCTCCGCGACATCATGGAGGGCCTCGTAGGCTCCATCGACGAGCCCGAGGAACTGCCCGACATCATCGTGCGCTCCGACCGCGAGTCATGGGTGGTGAGCGGCCAGTGCCTCTTCTACGATTTCCTTGCTTTCTTCGACGCCGAGGAACTCTACGACAACGAGTTCACCACCGTAGGCGGCCTTATCCTCGACCAACTGGAGCACATCCCTTCCCGCGGCGAGCGTCTCACATGGGAAACCTTCGACTTCCAAATCGTTGAGATGGACGGCACGCGAATTGATAAGATTGTAGTCCGCCGCAAGGCCATAGAACAACCCGCCGACGAAGAGTCATGACGCCTTCCCGTCCCTCCGTTTCTATTTCTCTTCCCCCGAGCAAGAGCATTTCGGCCCGCGCCCTTATCATCAACGCGCTGGCCGCTACGCCGTGTCCCTTGCAGAACCTTTCTGCCTGTGACGACACGCGGGCACTCCAGTCCGTCTTGGCGGGAGGTTCCGACGTTGGGGCGGCCGGCACAGCCATGCGCTTTGCCACGGCTTTGCTTGCGGCTACACCGGGCTGTGAGCGCACGCTGACAGGCTCCCCCCGCATGCTCCAGCGTCCCATTGCTCCGCTCGTGGATTCTCTCCGTGCGCTCGGGGCGGACATTGAGTATGTCGGCCAGGAGGGCTACCCGCCTCTCCACATTCGTGGTCGCCAGCTCCACGGCGGCGCGCTTTCCGTCCCGGCCTCCGTCAGTTCGCAGTATGTCAGCGCTCTGATGATGATAGCCCCCACGCTTTCCGGCGCTCTCACCCTCCGCCTTGAGGGCCCCGTCGCTTCGCGTCCCTACATCGAGATGACGCGCGCCATGATGCAGGAATGGGGTGCCGAGGCCGCGTGGCAGGACGACCACACCTTATATATAAATACGCACACGTACGCACGTGAGGCCCCTTACGTCATAGAGCCCGACTGGAGCGCGGCGTCCTATTTCCTCGTAGCCGACCGCTTCGCGCAGTTCCCCGGCCTTCAGCAGCCCAGCATACAGGGCGACAGCATTATCGTCAGTCTTTTGCAGCAACTCGATGCCCTCGCCGGCACTACCGAAACGCTTCATCTGGACTTCTCCTCCTGCCCCGACCTTGCGCAGACCATGGTCGTGGCGGCCTGCCTCGCCGGTCAGCCTTTCCGCTTCACGGGTCTGGAGAGCCTCCGCATCAAGGAGACCGACCGCATCGCGGCCCTCACGGCCGAGTGCGCCAAGTTCGGCTGGCGGCTTTCCGAGCCTGCTCCCGCCACATTGGCATGGGACGGCGTCTGTCTCCCCGCCGCAGAAGATATCGTGGTATCGACCTACGCCGACCACCGCATGGCTATGGCCTTCGCCCCCTGCCTCCTGCGGTATCCCTCCGTCACTTTCGACCATCCCGAGGTCGTATCCAAGAGTTTTCCCTCCTATTGGACTGAATTTCAAAAGATAATTTCCAAACGCTCCTAACCCTTTTCCCCCTCCTTAGAGTATTCTTTTCCACCCTCCTGCGGGTGTTGACGCACTTTCAACCTTTAGTGGTAATCGCCCCTCCCTATGGGGGAGGGGTGGCAAAGTTCCGAAGGAAGCTTTGACGGGGTGGGGCTTTGGGTAAGTTTTAGTTATGATAGTCCCTATCCTCTTTGTTGTTGCGTTAATACTATTGGGCGTAGCCGCCTATTTCCTTCGCGGTCGCGCTGCTGCTCCCGTGCAGCCCCAGCGCCCCGCCGGCTGTTGCGGCCAGCATGCCGTGTGCGAGAAGGAAAGTCTTCTTGCCGCCATGTCCACGGATATAGAATACTATGACGACGAGCACCTCGACCGCTTCCGTTGCACCCGTCCCGAGGACTACACAGAGGCCGAGACGGAGGAGTTCCGCGAAGTGCTTTCCACGATGCTTCCCACCGACGTTCCCGGTTGGGTGCGCTCCCTCCAGCTCCGCGGCATAGAAATCCCCCCCGACGTGCGCGAGGACGTCATCATGATAGTGGGTGAGCAGCGTACCGGAGAGTAGCTGCTCGCCTTTTCTTTTCCGGCAGCGTACCGTTGGGATAATGCGGCCTTATGCAGTGCATTGCGGCAGAAGGCGCGCCGGCTTCCTGTCACTGCGCGAGAAACAGCTCGCCTCCGGCATCCAAAATTTTGGCAATGATATACTTGTTGGCACAAACCTATCTGTCTTTTATTTTTATCAAGAATTACAGAATTAAAGAATTACCTCGTTAGCCTTCTGTCTGGAATTCTTTTGAATTAGCTGCTTGATGCAGCAGAATTCCTGCGGACAACTATTCAGCAGTGCTCCAGCACTGCGTAATTCTTAAAAATTCATTATCAGAACACGATAAAAATTCCTGAATACTTTCAATTCTTGATAATAAAAATATGTTGTGCCAAATCGTATATCGTCTCCAAAATTTTTGATAAATTTATTCCTAATTTATGTAGCGCCGCAGGCAAAACTTTTGTCAAAATTTTTTACAATTTATGTGCTCGTACAGCGCGATATTCGCGAGCGAAGTGTAACTCGATTGGCTACACGCGATTCTCGCGAAAGTTGGTAAAACGCTGACGCACAAATTATTACTAAAGCAGCGACTAAAATTTCCTCCCAATTTTCGCAACTAAATGCCGACTAAGCGCGAATTTCACTCGTACTCGGCATGAAATTCCGCTCTTTTATTTTTCACTAGTTCCCTTTTAATTTTCACTTGTTCCCTTTCGCTGGAAATTAAAAGGGAACTAGTTCAAATTAAAAGAGGACTAATTCGAATTAAATGGGAAGAAGTTTGAATTAAAGGAGGACTAGTGGCCAGAGGATGCGGGTGTTTTGCGGCGCGGGGTGGAAAACGGAGGCGGGAGGTTTGGAAATGACAGGTGGAGGTGGCAGAATTTTCGCCAATCATGGCGAAAAGTCCCCAAAATTTAGTACAAAATTTTGTCAAAATATTTTACAGTTTCGCGCTCCTCCCGAACAATGGCGAGAGGAGCGCGAAAGATGGATTTTTTTTTGGGCTTTAGTATATCAGGAGGAGTTCGCCGCCTTCGCGGAGCTGGGCATGGGTGATGCGGGGCTGCGTGAGCTTCTTGCCGTTCCACTTGATGGACTTCAGGGGCTGGTCAGGGTTGGTACGCCCTACGGTTTTTATGGTTAGCTGGCGCTTGCCGAGGGTGAGGGTGGCACCATCGAAGAGGGGAGAGAATATTTCGTATGTGGCCTCGCCAACCACGATGGGGTAAAGGCCAATGCTGGCGAAGACGTACCACGCGCTCATGGCGCCGTCGTCTTCGTCCATTTCGGGACAGTAGCCGCGGGGCATGTTCTGGAAGGCGCAGCCGACCCACGGGGCAGGGTAGGCGTCGTTTCCGCCGTAGCGGTGGGTGACGGCCTGCGTGGCGAGCGGGCGCACCACCTGCCCCGTCTTCTGCATCATGCCGAGGCGGCCGAAGAGGAAGGGCACGTGGATGTCGGGCTCGTTGCCCTGGTTGTAGAGTTCCTTGGCGAAGAAGTCTTGCAGTTCGCGGACGAGGGTCTTCTTGCCTACGAATTTCTCCATGCGGCTGAGGTACATGGGTGCGCCCCAGCGGTATTGCCAGCGGGTGCCCTGATAGAGGCCGTTGCCCTTCATGCGGGTGTAGGTGGAGTCTATTTTCTGGAACTCGCGGGGCCAGATGCTGTCGAAGAGGGCTTCGCCGCGGCGCGTCCACTTGAGGGCGTCGTCCTTCAGTCCGAGTTCTGCGGCCAGCTGGCCGAGGGCCCAGAAGTCGCCGGCGGCCTCGAGGCACTGGTCGGGCTTCTTGAGGGCGAGGCCTTCCACCTCGCGGGTCATGCCGGGATAGGCGGCGCGGAGGTTGGGGATGCTGATGCCCTGGCGGTAGGCGTCGAGGAGGGTGGCGATGGCGTGCTCCGTGCGCACGGTGGGCACGCATTCATGGGGCGTGCTCCAGTCCTTCTTGCCGGTGAGATAGAGCGTGGCGAGCGACTGCATGATGGCGCTGGAACGCTGCGGATCGAGGAGGGTGATGAGGGGGAATTTCGTGCGGTAGGTGTCCCACAGCGACCACGAGCTGTAGTAGTCGTAGCCGGCTCTCTGATGGGGCTGGCCGTCGGTGCCGAGATAGCGGGTGAGGTGGTCGTCGGTCACTTGGAAGGGACTGTGGAAAGTGCGGTAGAGGGACGTGTAGAAGACGGTGCGCTGGTCGGGCGTTCCGCCATAGACCTTGATGCGTGAGAGAATGTCGCGCCATTCACTGGCAGCCTGAGCGGCTATGTCGGCGAACGGCGTGGCCCACACGGCACTCTCGGGCATGGCGTCCAGTTCCTCTGCGAGGCCGGTGCCCACTGCGATTCTCACCTCGAGGGTGCGGGATCGCAGGGTGGGGAATGCCAGGCGCAGGCGGCCGTCGGGGAGGGAGTCGAGGGTGAAGGGCGCGGAGGCGTGGAGACGGTAGTGCAGGTGGTAGTTGCCGTGGCGGCAGGTGTTGGCGCAGTTGATGTAGCCCTGCCCGACGGCGGGCGAGGTCTGGCGGAAATGTTTTTCATACACCTTGTCGAAGGCAGAGGCGGGGTTGAGGATGAGCACGGCCTGCCGTGTGGTGGGGAAGGTGTAGCGCTCCACGGCAATGCGCCTGTTGGCGGTGGCTTCGAAGTTCACGCCGTTGGTCAGCGTGACGCCGTAGTAGCCGGGGCGGGCCTCCTCGGTGCTTTTCACCAGGGCCACCGTCTCGTCCGCTTCGGCAGGCAGGAGCGACACGTTGCCGCCGCAGCCGCTGCCTCCCACGCCGGAGAGACGGTTGATGCTGAACCCCGAGAGGGCCGTCTGCTCAAAGTCGTAGCCCGGGTGCTGCCGCGGGTTGCAGTCGGCGCACACTTGTATCTGGGAATAAGGCATGCAGGCGCCGGGCGCCATCTGGCCGTAGTCGTTGGCCGTGCCGATGAAGGGGTTCACGGCGGAGAGGATGTCATCGTCCTGCGCCGTTGACACTGCGGGGCAGCAGAGTAAGGCCGCGAGGAGAAGAGAGAGAGAGAGAGGAAATCGCATATTTTTTGTTTAGACTATGAAAAATCAAGGGAGGCGCGTGATCGCATCGGCCGCCGTTCGGCAACACGGGAAAAAGATTACCGTGCAAAATTAGCAAAAACTTTTGACACGGCAGCGCAAAAGACAGATTTTTCATACGAATCCGCCATTTCTTCCCTTGAAAACACTGCGAAAGATGGACTCAAAGGTGTAGCAATGTAGGAGATGTAGCAAAAAATGGCAGTTCGCTGAAGCGTGGTGCAAAAGTACGGCTTACTCCAAAGAAAAAAGTCAGTATAATGTGGTCTGGAAAGATGTTTATAAAACAAAGGAAGCAGCCAAAAGCCTGGCTGCTTCCTTTATTGTGTGCTCGCCGCTATGCGGATTTATAGGAGAATAGCGGGCGCAATGCTTCTTAGTATGTCACGACGGCCTCCAGCTCTTTGGCCTGCTCCACCATCTTCTCAACCTCGGGGAGGCCGGGCACGCGGTTTACGAGGTTCTTTTGGGCGTTCACCTCTTCCAGCTTGGCGTGGAGGTTAGCGGGTACGCGGTGCTTGAGCTCTTTCACGGTGTCAACGCCGGAGGCTTCAAGAAGTTCAGCGAACTGACCGGCGATGCCGTTGATGCGCATGAGGTCGGCGTGGTTCGTCCATTTCAGGATGAGAGTGTGGCTGATGCCGGTCGATTCGGCTAGCTCCTGACGGCCTTTAGGGGTTGCACACTTGGCGAGGAGTTCATCCGTCGTCTTGATACCGGCGGCGTTCAGCTTCTCGCCATACACGGTGCCGACGCCTTCAATAGTTTCTACTTTGTAAGCCATTTTTGATTAGGTTTTAGGTTAGACATAAGGGATTGCGTTTGCAAAGATACGAAAAAAAATATGATATTTCCAAATATTTCTCTTTAATATATGGTGTTGCCTGCTTTATAATCCTTAATTGTTAACTTCCATAGCCTTATTCACCCCACGTGCTGCGGTCGAGGTTGCGGTAGGAGAGAGCCTCGGCGATGTGGAGCCGCTGTATCGTGGGTGCGGCGGCGAGGTCGGCTATGGTGCGGGCCACCTTGAGGACGCGCTCGTAGGCTCGGGCGGAGAGGGAGAGGCGCGTCATGGCCTTCATCAGGTACTCCATGGCCTCGGGGTCGGGCTGGGCATAGAGGTTGAGGAGGCGGGTGCTCATCTGGGCGTTGCAGTGGATGCCGGGCTCGTCCTTGAAGCGCTCGCTCTGAATGGCGCGGGCCTTTACTACACGTTCGCGGATGTTGGCGCTGGGCTCTCCGGCGGGGGCGTCGGCGAGGGCTTTGAGGGGCACGGGCATGACTTCAACCTGAAGGTCGATGCGGTCCATCAACGGGCCGCTAATCTTGTTCATGTACCTTTGTATCTGGCCGGGGGAGCATGTGCAGTCGCGCTGCGGGTCGTTGTAGTAGCCGCAGGGGCAGGGGTTCATCGCAGCCACGAGCTGGAAGGAGCACGGCAGCGTCACGCTGTATTTGGCGCGGCTGATTTGTATCTGGCGGTCCTCCAGCGGCTGGCGCATAGTCTCCAGAACGGAGCGGTTGTATTCGGGAAATTCATCGAGGAACAACACACCGTTGTGGGCGAGGCTTATCTCGCCCGGATTGAAGTTGGTGCCGCCGCCGATGAGGGCCACGTCGCTCACCGTGTGGTGGGGCGAGCGGAAGGGGCGTGTCTTAATGAGCGTGTCGGTGCTATGCAGTTTGCCGGCCACGGAGTGTATCTGCGTAGTCTCCAGGCTCTCTGCCAGCGTGAGCGGCGGCAGGATGGTAGGGAAGCGCTTCGCTATCATGCTCTTTCCGCAGCCCGGCGAGCCTATTAATATAATATTGTGTCCGCCGGCGGCGGCTACCTCCATGGCGCGCTTCACGGTCTGCTGCCCCTTTACCTCGGCGAAATCGTTGACATACACACTTTGGGCGGCCATGAATTCGGCGCGCGTGTCAACTTCGGTCTGCTGCAACGCGGGCTCGCCGCGCAGGAAGGCGAGCACCGAGGCGAGGTCTTTGGCGCCGAACACTTTCAGACGGTTCACTACGGCGGCCTCCCTCGCGTTCTCCTCCGGTACGATGAGGCTCTCGAATTCCATCTCGCGGGCCTTGATGGCAATGGGAAGGGCTCCCCGTATGGGGCGGAGCGAACCGTCGAGCCCGAGCTCGCCCACCAGCATCGTCTTTTCCAACTGGCCGGTGGGCAGGATGCCGGCGGCGGCCACCAGTGCCACGGCCAGGGGGAGGTCGTAGCCCGTGCCTTCCTTCTTTACGTCGGCCGGCGCGAAGTTGATATCTACATTGATGTTGGGCGGCAGGATGACCTCGCTGTTCTGCAAGGCCCCGACCACGCGGGTGCGGCTCTCGCGCACTGCACTGTCGGGGAGTCCCACCATGAAGAAATTCGACTCGGCATTGCTGCGGCGCACGTTTGTCTCAATGAAGACGTGCATGGCCGTCAGACCGTTGAGGGCCGCGGTGTGTACTGATGCGAGCATAATAAGTAATAACCCCCTCCGGCGCAAGCGCCACCTCCCCCTTGATGGGGAGGAATACTCGAGGCCAGAGAAGATATTAACTTTTAATGGTTAATTATTAGTTGTTATTTTTTACTTTACCCTTATAATGAGAAGAGTGAAGAGTGAAAGCGAAATGTGGGTATGATTGACCCTGAAATTTTCACTTTTCACTCTTCACTTTTCACTTGATAGTGGAGCCGGAGGGAATCGAACCCTCGTCCAAACGGGGAAAGCATAGGCTTTCTACATGCTTATCTCTGACTGGGTTTTCGTGCGTCGGCAAGACCAGAGCCACCAACCGCCGCCTTAGTCTCCATAGGAGTTTCGCCGTTGGCCGGAGACGGGCCGCGGGCTATTCCCGATTTACCTGCGCCACCGATTCCGCCTGCCTCGGGAAGAGGGCGGCAGGGTGACGTCTCGTCCCCACTCCTGGAGCGGGGATAAAGCTAACCTACTGTGCTTCGGTTAGGCAGCGAGAGCATAGTTGCTGTTGCCAGTTAAATTTTTGAGAACCGAGATTAAAGTGCTGACTCCCACCTGCACTGCATGCTTACTTATACGTCCGGCCCGCTGTCAAATCCAGTCGACCCCGAAATTTAGCGGTGCAAAATTACGAAGTTCTGCCGACACGGCCAAATTCTTGGCCTAAAAAGTGCGATTATCATGCTTTACTTCATATGAATGCCTTGGGTATTGTAAGTCTTGCCGTTGTGGTGTATGAGGAGCTTGTCATGGCGGAGGGTCTTTGTAACCGGGCGACTGGGGGAGGGGATGGAGGTGATGTCGGTAGGAGTGAACTTCGGTTCCAGCCCGATGATGGCGTCAATGCAAAGGGAAAAATTAGTTTTTTGCCCTTCCGGTATCAGGCTAGTGAGGAGGCAGTAGTTGTTGCCGCTGCCATTCCATCCCCAGTTGAAGTGGAAGTAGCCGCGCTCGTCCCTTCCGTCACAGACGAACTGGTGTCCGTAGTTGTTATCCTCGCCTCCCACAATGATGGGGCGCCCGGCTTCCAGGTCGGCATTGAAATAGTCGGCGAGCTGGTCTTTGGTGACGTTCCACTCCGACGTGCGGGCATGACTCGGAAACGTTCCGTAATATGTGTATTCCTCCTCTGAAAGGGTAGAGACAAACTTATCGTAGCGATAGTCGAAATGTTCCTCCAGACCTGCTGCCATGTAATCTGTATAGGTGCCGCTTCCGCCTGCTTCTGCAACGTCATATACCATTTCGCTTGCTATGCCCAGATGATAGAGTAGAGTGGCTACTGCCATTTCCTGCTCCCGAGTGGCTTCCATGCCCAAGTAGGTGGGCAGCATATTATCCCAGTCGTAGTGGGTGTTTTGGAAGTCGGCTGTGAGTTCAACAAATTCGTCTTGTAAGGTATCCGATTCGTCGCTGGGGCGTGTGTCTTGCCAGTAGATAGTTTTCTGTCCTGTACCCTGCTCGGGATGACGCCATTTGGTCAGTACCATACCGGCAGCCGTAGCCACGCACCCTGTAGCACATTGTTCGCCAGTGAGATAGTTGGTGGGGCAAAGGTTATTGTAAGGCTCCAGTTGGTGCCAATTGATGGCCTCGCCACGGTCGTTGACGAGCAAGGGGGCGATTGGGGTGATTTGGATGTCAGTATGAACCGAAATGGCCTTCTGCTGTGGTAAGGCAGAGAGTTCTTCTTGTAGCATGTTGAGCCAGAAGGCGAAGTTGGGATTGAGTTGGTCGGCACAGAAAGTGTCTTTATCGGAATAGACGAGTATGTCGGGCGTGCCGTCGATGGCTGATACGATGGCATAACCTCCGCCTGCTTGATTGAATACGTAGAAGGCTACAAAGGGAGTGACTTTTTTTGTGTCTTTTTGCAATATATACCGCGTATGGGCAAGGCTGATTGCCGTGGACTTGTGTGTCCGTGTGCCCTTGACTGTGGCGGATGTGCAGGGCAAACTATTCAGGAAGCGGGTAGCTATGTCGGCTGCCTGCTGCTGGGTGCGTGCTGCCATATTCAACGACGAGACGATGAATGCAAGAACTAATAGGGCATGTTTCCTTTTCATTCGAAAATATGTTTGCGAAACTTTCTAAATATGCCCGTGGTGGCGGGCAGTATATTCGGCAATGGGATGTGTTGCTTCCGGTAGGGGCTATTCGTCGGCCAGGTGGAGGATTTGCTCTACCTTTTCCTGAAGAGGCAAGAGGCCGTCAATCCAGTGAATTGTGAGGCCGCGTCGCTCCTCCATTCCGCGGAACCATGTCATCTGGCGCTTTGCGAACTGGTGGATGGCGGTCTCAAGGAGTGTGGTCATTTCTTCAAGTGACAGCTGGCCGAGAAGGTGGAGGGTGGCGTACTTGTATTCGAGACCGTAGCGGATGAGCTGCTCGGCGGGTACGCCTTCGTCGAGCAAGGCCTGAACTTCGGCTATCATACCCTCGTCGAGACGCTGGCGAAGACGGCGGCTGATACGCTCGCGTCGAACTTCGCGCGGGACACGGATGCCGAATACCTTGGACTGCAGCGGTTCGGCGTAGTAGCCCTGCAGTAGGCTCTCGATGTAGAGGCCTGTGCCACCGCATAGAATGGGGGTGCGGCCGCGCTGCAGAATACCGGCGTAGGCTTCGGCAAAGTCGTGCTGGAACTGGAAGACGCTGTAGGTCGTGCCCGGCTCGCAGATGTCGATGAGGTGATAGGGCACGAAGGCGTCGGGGCTGCCGGCCGGAGCGTCGGGACTGCCGTAGTCGGAGAGGTCTTTGCCGGTACCGAGGGTCATGCGGCGAAACACCTGGCGGGAGTCTGCACTGATGATTTCGCCCCCTATGCGGCGGGCGAGGGCGGCGGCGACGGATGTCTTGCCTGTGGCGGTGGGACCGAGGATGGTGAGCACGGTGGAAAGGGGGTGTTAGGAATGAGGAAACGGGGGCGTCCTGCATAAGAGTGCCGGGACGGAGCGGGGAGGGGAAATTGTCCGAGGCAAAATTACCATAAATATGCGGCAAAACAAAGTTTTGAGGCACAAAAGGAGGAAAAGGAAACAAAAATACATTTTTTTGACGTCTAAAAGAGGGAAAGATATATTTTTTTCGTAACTTTGCGGCTTGAAATAAACTATATAGGCTAATGAGTTATCTCAAATTCGACAAGACCCAGATGACGAATTTGCAGGACAGCCTCTTCAAGGAGCTGCTCTTCACGAACAAGTCGGGCGCGTATTGTTCCACGACGTTAGTAGGCTGCAACATCCGTAAATACCACGGCCTCGTGGTGGTGCCGGTGCCGGAACTGGACGACGAGTTGCACGTGCTGCTTTCCTCGCTGGACGAGACGGTGGTGCAGCACGGCGCGGAATTCAACCTCGGCGTGCACAAATACGAGGGCGACAACTTCAGCCCCCGCGGTCATAAGTATATCACCTCCTTTGAGTGGGACAAGGTACCCACGTGGATATATCGCATCGGCGGTGCCGTGCTGAAGAAGGAGATGATGTACCGCGACAGCAGCGACCGTCTCTTCATTCGCTACACTCTCCTTGAGGCCCACGGCCCTGCCACGCTGCGCTTGCGGCCTTACCTTGCCTTCCGTTCTGTAAGGCAGTGGACGCACGAGAACGGACAGGCCGATACGGGCTTTGAGCCCGTGAGGAACGGCATAAAGATGTGTATGTATCGCGGCTACCCCGACCTGTATATGCAAATTAACTGCAAGGCCGAGTGGCACCACCATCCCGATTGGTATCGCGGCTTGGACTATCCCAAGGAGCGCCAGCGCGGCTATGGCGAGACGGAAGACCTCCTCGTGCCCGGCTATTTTGAAATGCCGCTGAAGAAAGGCCAGAGTGTCATCTTCACCGCCTCGCTCGGAGAGCGTGACCCGCGTCAGTTCAAGCCCATGCTCGACAAGGAAATCGAGAAGCACTCTCCGCGCGACAGTTTCTATAACTGCCTCGTAGCCGCAGCCCATCAGTTCAGCGTCACGCCGGAGGGCGACACGGAGACGTATCTCATGGCCGGCTGGCCGTGGTTCAAGTGCAGGGCCCGCGACATGTTCATCGCCATGCCCGGCCTCACGCTCAGCATCGGCGAGGAAGACCAGTTCCTGAAGTATCTCGGCACGGCTCTCAAGGCTATCCGCGACTTCATCGCCGGCAAGCCCATCAGCGTGAACGTGGCCGAGATGGAGCAGCCCGACGTGCTGCTGTGGGCCGTGTGGACGCTGCAACAGTACGGCAAGCACATCGGCCGCCAGAAGATATGCGAGAAGTATGGCGACCTGCTGCACGACGTGGTGGACTACGTCCGAAAGGGACGCCATCCGTATCTCAACGTGAACGACAACGGTTTGCTCTACTGCTTTGGCCGCGACCGCGCCATGACATGGATGAACGCCACGCAGGGAGCGCGCCCCATCACCCCGCGTTCCGGCTTCATAGTGGAGATAAACGCCCTGTGGTACAACGCCCTGCGCTTCACGGAACAGACATTCCGCAAGTGCCCCACGAAGGAAAACTCGGCCTATGCCGACGAGTTGGCCCTCCAGGCCGAGAAGGTGGCAAAGGCCTTCAAGGACGTGTTCCTCAACGAGCACGGTTACCTGCTCGACTACGTGGACGGTCCCATGCAGGACTGGAGCGTGCGCCCCAACCAGCTCTTCGCCATCGCTCTCGACAACTCCCCCCTCGACCTCAAGGAGCGCAAGCGCGTGCTCGACATCTGCACCCGCGAACTCGTCACTCCCAAGGGCATACGTTCCCTCTCCCCCAAGAGCGGCGGCTACAACCCCCGCTATATCGGCACGCAAGTGGAACGTGATTTTGCTTACCATCAAGGCACGGCGTGGCCTTGGCTCACAGGTTTCTATCTCGAAGCCTACCTCCGCGTTTACAAAATGAGCGGCATCAACTACATCGACCGCCAGCTCATAGGCTTTGAGGAGGAACTCTTCTACCACTGCGTGGGCACCATCCCCGAACTCTTCGACGGCAATCCCAGTTTCAGCGGCCGCGGCGCCATCTCCTTCGCCATGAATGTCAGCGGCATACTCCGCGCTATCAATATGCTGGAGCACGCCAAGAGCGACGAGTAGTCCCGGCGGAGCCTCCCGGAACACATGCTCCAAGCCCTTCCTCTCATTTGCTTTTTTTGCTCATTACCTCATTTGCTAATATCCTAAATTCCCCATAATCCCAAATTCGCAAACTTGGAACTATGAAAGTTTTAATGTTTGGCTGGGAGTTCCCTCCCAAAATATACGGCGGCCTGGCCGTGGCCACCTACGGCATCACCAACGGCCTGAGCCACATACCCGGCGTGGAGACCACCCTCTGCATGCCCAGGCCCTGCGGCGAGGAGGAGAAGTTCCTCAAGATAGTGGGTATGAACGAGGTGCCCGTCGTCTGGCGCGACCCTGACTACAACTGGCTGAAAGGCCGGCTGCAGAGCATCTCCGCCGAAGACTACTACAACTTCCGCAACCACATCTACGCCGACTTCTCCTACCGCCACGTCAACGACATCGGCGCTATGGAGTTTGCCGGCGGCTACCCCAAGAACCTCCACGAAGAAATAAACAACTTCTCCATCATCGCCGGCGTGGTGGCCCGTTCGCAGGAGTTCGACATCATCCATGCCCACGACTGGCTCACCTTCCCTGCCGGCGTACACGCCAAGCAGGTGAGCGGCAAGCCCCTCGTCATCCACGTCCACGCCACCGACTTCGACCGCTCCCGCGGCAATGTCAACCCCACCGTCTATGGCGTGGAGAAGAACGGCATGGACAACGCCGACTGCATCATGTGCGTCAGCGAGCTCACCCGCCAGACTGTCATCAACCACTATCATCAGGACCCCGCCAAGTGCGTGGCCATGCACAACGCCGTCTATCCCCTCTCCGACGAAATCCTCGCCCTGCCCGAGACGAAGAAACCCGGCGAGAAGGTCGTCACCTTCATGGGCCGCATCACCATGCAGAAGGGTCCCGAGTATTTCGTGGAGGCCGCCGCCAAGGTGCTCCAGCGCACCAAGAACATACGCTTCTGTATGGCCGGCTCCGGCGACATGCTCGACGAAATGATAGACCTCGCCACGGCGCGCGGCATCACCGACCGCTTCCATTTCCCCGGTTTCATGCGCGGCCGTCAGGTCTATGAGTGCTACAAGGCCTCCGACGTCTTCGTCATGCCCTCCGTCAGCGAGCCCTTCGGCATCGCCCCCCTCGAGGCCATGCAGTGCGGCTGTCCCTGCATCATTTCCCACCAGAGCGGCTGCGGCGAAATCCTCGACAAGGTCATCAAGACCGACTACTGGGACATCGACGCCATGGCCGACGCCATGTATGCCCTCTGCACCAACGACGGCCTCTACCGTTATCTCCGCGAGGAGGGCATCAAGGAGGTGGCCGCCATCACCTGGGACAAAGTAGGCCAGCGCATCTACGACTGCTATAAACGAACTTTAGGATGGTAGGCTCATTTTGAGCAGTTAAAAGTTAAAAATTAAAAGTTAAAAGTTGCGAATGGTGCAGAATTTTGAAGAACGCCACAGTCTGGTATTGCAAAAGGCCGAGGATTTTGCAGTAAGGATGGTGAACTTGTGGAAGCACATGGCCTTCAAAATGCAAGAGCACGACATGAGCCGTCAGGCAAAGCGTTCGGGCACGAGTGTCGGCGCAAATATCGCAGAAGCCTTGTCTGCCGCCAGCAAACGTGACTTTCTCAATAAAATATATATAGCGTTCAAAGAATGCAGTGAGACAAAGTACTGGTTGCGAATAATGCAAAAAACAGAATATCTCTCTCAATCCGAATTTGACTCCATATATGGGGATGCTTGTGAGATAGAGCGAATGCTGACGACCATTATCCGCACCACAAAAATCAATCTCAGCCGCGAATCCCTTACAGAAGCCTCCCCCGATTTCTAACATCCCACTCCCATTCCCAACTTTTAACTTTTCTCTCTTAACTTTTACTTCCCCCCCCCCATACATTCCCAACTTTCAATTTTTCCCTTTTAACTTTTCCCTTCCCTCTCTCCATACATTCCCAACTTTTAACTTTTCTCTTTTAACTTTTAACTTTTTTGCTATGGCAAAGACAGTTTGCTTGTATTTTGAGATTCACCAGAATATCCATCTGAAGCGTTACCGCTTCTTTGATATCGGTACCGACCACTATTACTACGACGACTACGAGAACGAGCGTTCCATCGCCGAGACTGCCGAGCGTTCCTACGTCCCCGCGCTCCACGCTCTCATCCAGATGGCCGAACAGTACGGTAAGTTCTTCAAGTGCGCCTTCTCCCTCTCCGGCTCTGCCATCGAGCTCCTCGAGCAGTATGCCCCGCAGGTCATCGACCTCCTTCAGGAACTCAACGAGAAAGGCACCGTGGAGTTCCTCGCCGAGCCCTACTCCCACGGATTCTCCTCCATCAAGAATCCCGAGTCGTTCCGCGAGGAGACGCTACGCCTCTGCCGCAAGGTCAAGGAGCTTTTCGGCCAGCAGCCCCGCGTGTTCCGCAACAGCGCCCTCATCTATTCCGACGAAATCGGCGCACAGGTGGCCGACATGGGCTTCAAGGGCATGCTCGCCGAGGGTGCCAAGCACATCCTCGGCTGGAAGAGCCCCCATTTCGTCTATCATTGCAACCGCGCCCCCAAACTCAAGCTCCTCCTGCGCGACGGCGCCCTCTCCGAGGACATCTCCTTCCGCTTCAACGACTCCTCGTGGAGCGAATACCCCCTCTATGCCGAGCGCTATGCCGACTGGATAGCCCAGCTCCCCGAAGAAGAGCAGGTCATCGGACTTTTCATGGAACTTTGCGCCCTCGGCATCTTCCAGCCCCTCAGCAGCAATATCCTCGAGTTCCTAAAGGCCCTGCCACAGCAGTTCAAGGAGCGCGGCATCACCTTCTCCACGCCCAGCGAGATATGCAACAAGATAAAGAGCATCGGCCCCCTCGACGTGGAGTACCCCACTTCGTGGGTGGATGAGGAGCGCGACCTCTCCCCCTGGCTCGGAAACCTCATGCAGCGCGAGGCCCTCGACAAGCTCTACGACGTCGCCGACCGCGTGCGCATAGCCGGCGACCGCCGCCTCCAGCAGGACTGGGACCGCCTCCAGGCCTCCAACAACTTCCGCTTCATCTCCACCAAGGCCAACTCCTACGGCGGCTACCGCGGTATCTACTCCAGCCCCTATGATGCCTTCACCAACTACATGAACATCCTCGGCGACTTCACTGCCCGCGTCAACAACCTCTACGGCGGCGCTGAGAACGAAGAACTCAACTCCCTCATCACCACCATCAAGAATCAGGGTGACGAACTGGAGCGTATGGAGAAAGAACTCACCCATCTGCGCCAGCGCCTCGCCGCCTACGGCGAGTTCCCCGAAGGCGAAGACACCGCCGAAGCACCCGCCGCAAAGGCAAAGACGCCCGCCGCAAAGGCAAAGACGCCCGCCGCGAAGGCAAAGACGCCCGCCGCAAAGGCAAAGACGCCCGCCGCCCCCAAGAAGAAGACTACAGCCCAGAAGAAGGCGCGCTCCTGATATCATTTTCCTCCTTCCTGAAAGGACAGAAGGGCCCTCCGTGCATCCTGCGCGGAGGGCCTTCTTTTTTGTGGGGACGGAGGGGGGCGCGAAGAGGGCGGAAAAGATGCCGTCCGACGAACCGCGAAACTGTAAAATATTTTGACAAAATTTTGTACTAAATTTTGGGGACTTTTCGCCGTTTGCGACGGGAATTTTGTTATTTCGGGATGGCATTTTCAAGACTCGTGTCCCCGTTTTCCACATCGCCCCGACAAACACCCGCATCCTTTGGCCACTAGTCCTCCTTTAATTCAAACTTCTTC
>JAKSLT010000025.1 GCA_024401055.1 Bacteroidaceae bacterium
CGCCAAAACGTTTGGCCAATTCAGCAGAAAGGCGTACTTTTGCACTCGCAATTCGGGATAGCACCGACGCGCAACGGCTCGTTAGCTCAACTGAATAGAGCATCTGACTACGGATCAGAAGGTTATAGGTTTGAATCCTATACGAGTCACGAAGAGAGGTTCTCATGAGCCTCTCTTTTTGTTTTGGTGATTCTATACAATTTGACGCAAGTCTGTGAATTTATTAACAAGAATTTAAGAAGCAGTTCTTAAAAGGCTGGAATTTTCAAGAATTAGCTGCAAGGTGCAGCAGAATTCCATGCGGACAGCCAACAACACTGTACTCCACCTACAATAATTCAGCAGTGCCCGGCACTGCAATTCCTAAAAATTCCCAACACCCAAATTGTACATTGCAATTTATCAAATTGTACAAGAAGAAACTCTTTAATTCTTGCTCTGGCAAGCGGCAAAGCCGATTACTTAAATTCTTGATAAAAATATCTAATGTCAAATCATATATAGTATCCTTTGTCTTATATATGGCATTCCCTACCCGACAGTATTCAATGAAACGCTCCCTGGCTAATGGTGTAGCATTGTTGTCCACGGCAGTGGCAACGGCCGCTGTCCCCGTTGTCCAGCGTCCCAACATCATCCTCTTCCTCGTGGACGATATGGGCTGGCAAGACACCTCCGTTCCTTTCTGGACGGACTCCACGGCCTACAATCGCATGTTCCATACGCCCAACATGGAGCGCCTCGCATCCCAAGGCATGCTCTTCACGCAGGCCTACGCCTGCCCCGTCAGTTCGCCCAGCCGCTGCTCTCTGATTACGGGCTCCAATGCTGCCCGCCACCGCGTGACGAACTGGACGCTCAAGCGCGACGAAGGCACCGACGGCACGCACGAAGGCATCACCCTCCCCGCTTGGAACGTCAACGGCGTGTGCCAGACGCCCGGCATAGAGCGCAGCTTCCAGGCTACGGGCTTCGTCAGCCTTCTCCACGAGGCCGGTTACCACACCATCCACTGCGGCAAGGCCCACTTCGGAGCCTTTGACACGCCCGGCGAGGACCCGCACAACTGGGGCTTCGACGTGAACATCGCCGGCCATGCCGCCGGCGGCCTCGCCACCTATCTCAGCGAGAAGAACTACGGCCACAACGCCGACGGCACGCCCTACGCTCTCAACGCCATCCCCGGCCTTGAGAAGTACTGGGGCACCGGCACCTTCGCCACCGAGGCTCTCACCCTCGAAGCCCTCGCCGCCCTCGACCGCCAGCGCGACTCCGGCCAGCCCTTCTTCCTCTATATGGCCCACTACGCCGTACACGTGCCCATCGACCGCGATCCGCGTTTCTATCCCCAATACATCGCCCAGGGCCTCGACCCGCGCGAGGCGGCTTACGCCTCCCTCGTGGAGGGTATGGACAAGAGCCTCGGCGACCTCCTCGACTGGCTCGACCGCAACCATCAGACGGACAACACCATCGTCCTTTTTATGAGCGACAACGGCGGCCTCGCCACCGAGAACGAATGGCGCTCCGGTCCCCTCTTCACGCAGAACGCCCCGCTCTCGTGCGGCAAGGGTTCCGTGCGCGAGGGCGGCATCCGTGTGCCCCTCATCGTGCGCTGGCCCGGCGTCACACAGCCTGCCACGCGCCAGACCTCCGACTATGTGATGATAGAAGACCTCTATCCCACGCTCCTCGACATGGCGCACGTCTCCATTCCCCGCACGCCGCAGCCCATCGACGGCCAGTCCTTCACGCCTCTCCTGCGCGGCCGTCACGCCAAGGCCCGCCGTCCCCTCGTGTGGAACTTCCCCAACGTATGGGGCGACCTCGGTCCCGGCATCGACCTCTGCTGTGCCATCCGCCAGGGCGACTGGAAACTCATCTACCACTACGACACGGGCCAGAAGGAACTTTTCAACATCCCCGCCGACATCAGCGAGAGCCACGATCTCTCCGCCACCGAGCCCGCCCTCGTGCGCCGTCTCTCCCGCACCCTCGGCCGCTATCTCCGCAAGGTAGGCGCCCAGCGTCCCTCCTTCTCCGCCACCGGCGAGCCCTGCCCCTGGCCGGATGAGAAATAATAACGGCGTGCGCCCCTGTCCTAAAAAGAAAGCCGCCATCGTTGCGATAACGATGGCGGCCTTCTTTCTTGTCTTATCCAAATAGGTCGCTATGACTACCAGTGCGGATTAGAGTCAGTATCTGAACTACTCCGTCTTCCTCTTTACTATAAATAAGGAGCCAGTCTGGCGAAATATGGCATTCTCGCGTACCTGTAAAGTCTCCAGTAAGGGCATGATCCTTATTGACCTCTGGCAATGGCTCATCATTGGCCAGTTTTAGGATAACTGCGTTAAGTTTTTCCTCTGGAAGATTACGTCTGCGAGCCAGTTTGAGGTCTTTCTTATATTGTCCCGTGATGTCGATGCGTCTCATTCCGCTGTAGCCTTAAGGTAATCTTCAAATGTGTTACAATGTGTCACGCCTTTGCCCGAACGGGCGTCTGCAATGGCCTTCATCGTCTTACTTTTGGCGGGCGAATTGATTTCATGCACCTTGAATACTCCTAAAGACAGCAAGAAGTCCATTGCCTTCTTGGCCATGGTATTCTTTTCATTGTAAGATATTGCAACGGTTGTCATAACTTTTATCTTTTGCTTATATTTCCGTTGCAAAAATACGAACTTTTCTTCATACGGCCAAGAGAAATGCGTGGAAAACATATTCTTGGCATTTTTATTCTGCGCGGCGAAGTGTATGGGGTGGATTTTGAAACGGCAACATTATTTTTCAGCGTCGCGCGTGTCAGTAGCGTCACGTCTGGGGAGGGGAGAGGCATACAATACCTCCGTTCGGAATAAGTCTTCTCATTCAAGGTTTGCAAATTCCCGCATACATAGGCAAGCGGCAAGCCGATTACGGCCTTGCAGTACACGCTTTCGCCGACATCGTCGTCTTGGCCACAGCTGTGGCCAAGTATGCGTCACAGCTGTGGCCAAGTATCGGTCACTACTGTGGCCAAGTATGCGTCACAGCTGTGGCCATGATGACTAAATGCCGACTAAGAATAACTACTTACCTCCGGCAGGGATATACTTCTCGTCTTTTTACGAGTTAATACGCAAATAATTGGTAGAGTTTTAAGTTTTAACGGGCTCTCTGATTTATCCTTTGATTCTTGATAAAAATAAAAGACAGACAGGTCTGTGCCCAAAAATATATCATTGCCTATTTTTATTCCGAATTATAATGACAGATTGACCCGGCGCCGTTCACCGTACTCCTTTTATATATATACGCGCGCACGAGAAAGCCCCCGCCGGAATCCGGCGGGGGCTATGCGGGCTCCACCCTGCGGGGCGGAGGAGATGTTGCGCTTTAAGGGGCGGTATTACTTCAGCTCGGCGAGGTACTTGATGGTGCGTACCATCTGGCTGGTGTAGCTGTTCTCGTTGTCGTACCAGCTTACTACCTGTACCTGATAGGTGTCTTCGTCGATCTTGCTAACCATGGTCTGGGTAGCGTCGAAGAGGGAACCGAACTTCATGCCGATAACGTCGGAGCTGACAATCTGGTCTTCGTTGTAGCCGAAGCTCTCGTTGGCGGCGGCCTTCATGGCGGCGTTGATGCCTTCAACGGTTACGTCGTGGCCCTTAACAACGGCGATGAGGATGGTGGTGGAACCGGTGGGGGTGGGAACGCGCTGAGCGGAGCCGATGAGCTTGCCGTTCAGTTCGGGGATAACGAGACCGATAGCCTTGGCAGCACCGGTGCTGTTGGGCACGATGTTCTGAGCGCCGGCACGGCTGCGACGGAGGTCACCCTTGCGCTGGGGGCCGTCGAGAATCATCTGGTCGCCGGTGTAGGCGTGGATGGTGCTCATGATACCGCTCTGGATGGCAGCGTACTTGTTGAGGGCGTCAGCCATGGGGGCGAGGCAGTTGGTGGTGCAGCTGGCAGCGGAGATGATGGTGTCAGCGGGAGTGAGGGTCTTGTGGTTGGTGTTGTAAACGATGGTGGGGAGGTCATTGCCGGCGGGAGCGGAGATGACAACCTTCTTGGCACCAGCCTGAATATGGGCGGCAGCCTTAGCCTTGGAGGTGTAGAAACCAGTGCACTCAAGGACTACGTCAACGCCGAGTTCGCCCCAGGGGAGTTCGGCAGCGTTGGGCTTGGCATAGATGGTGATTTCCTTACCGTCAACGGTGATGGAACCGGGGGTAACGACGGTCTTGCCGTCTTCGGCCATTACGGCGTCCTTGTACTCTACGGTGTGCTTGCCTTCACCATACTTGCCGGCGAAACCGCCCTGAGCGGTGTCGTACTTGAGGAGGTGAGCCAGCATCTTGGGGCTGGTGAGGTCGTTGATAGCTACTACTTCGTAACCTTCAGCCTCGAACATCTGACGGAAAGCGAGGCGACCGATACGGCCGAAGCCGTTAATTGCAACTTGTGTCATGCTTGTTGTGTGTATAAAAAGTTAAATTATTGGGTTAAATAGTTGTTCTTTCGCTGCAAATTTAACTATTTTTGCCTTGAAAACGAAATTTTTAGCCTTTAGAGGCGTTTTTTTAGCAAAATGTTTTTAATTTTGCACCCGATTTGATAACCATACTTACTAATAATACTAAAACAATGGGTAAATTTTTAGAAGAATTCAAAGCTTTTGCCATCAAAGGCAACGTGATTGACATGGCTACCGGTGTTATCATCGGCGGCGCGTTCGGTAAGATTGTCAGCTCCCTGGTGGACGACATCATCATGCCCCCTATCGGCTACCTCATCGGCGGCGTGAACTTCACCGATCTGAAGTACACCCTTCCCGCCCTGGAAGTGGAAGGCGTGGAGCTCGCTCCCGCCACCATCAACTACGGCAACTTCATCCAGACGGCCCTGGACTTCATCATCGTGGCCTTCTGTATCTTCATGCTCCTCAAGGGCGTGATGAAGCTCACCAAGAAGAAGGAAGAAGAGGCTGCCGCAGAGCCCGCCGCTCCCGCCGGCCCCACGCAGGAAGAACTGCTCAGCGAAATCCGCGACCTGCTGAAGGAAAAGAAATAATTCGCCTTACACAGCGCTCCCCTCCTGCCCTCTCCCGCGGGCAGGAGGGGACGCTTGCTTTTCTACGGGGAGTATCGGGTGCGCCGCACTCCTGTCCGCCGCGAGGGTCGGCCTACTCCATAAATAAATAAAAAGAACTCTGTGCACGGCTCACACAAAGCCGCAGCGGCAACAATCACATTTATTGAAAATCATGAACAAGCGACTCACACGTTCCCAAAACCGCGTGCTGGCCGGCGTATGCGGCGGTCTGGCGGAGTATTTCGAACTCGACCCCACACTGGTGCGACTGGCCTTCGCGCTCCTCAGCATCTGCTCGGCCGCATTCCCGGGATTGCTGGTCTATATCGTGTGCGCCATTGTCATTCCGAACAAACAGTGAGGGCGTTATGCTCTTTTTTCGGCCGCAGTGTTGGCCGTTTCAAGAGAATTGCGTAACTTTGCAAAAAGTTTGCGCGGACAGGGCGCAACCCTTCTGAAAACAACCAAAACAAAATAGCCACATGAAAATCCTTCTTACCGGTGGCGCCGGTTTCATCGGCAGCCACACCCTCATCGAGCTCACCGAAGCCGGCCACGAGGCCGTCGTGGTGGACAATCTCTACAATTCGTGTCCCATCGCCCTCCAGCGCGTGGAGAAAATCATCGGCAAGGCCGTGCCTTTCTACAAGGTTGACATCCGCGACCGCGAAGGTCTGCAGAAGGTCTTCGACGAGCACCACTTCGACGCCTGCATCCACTTCGCCGGCCTCAAGGCCGTGGGCGAGAGCTGCGCCAAGCCCCTGGAATACTACGAAAACAACATGAACGGCACCTTCGTGCTGCTCGACGTGATGCGCAAGAACGGCTGCAAGAATATCATCTTCTCCTCCAGCGCCACCGTGTATGGCGACCCCGCCATCATTCCCATCACCGAGGAGTGCCCCAAGGGCCACTGCACCAACCCCTACGGCCAGACGAAGTCCATGCTGGAGGAGGTGCTGATGGACGTGCAGAAGGCCGACCCCGAATGGAACGTCGTGCTGCTGCGCTACTTCAACCCCATCGGCGCTCACAAGAGCGGCACCATCGGCGAGAACCCCAACGGTATCCCCAACAACCTCATGCCCTACATCACGCAGACGGCCGTGGGCAAGCGCCCCGAACTCGGTGTGTTCGGCAACGACTACGACACCCACGACGGCACCGGCGTGCGCGACTACATCCACGTCGTTGACCTGGCCCGCGCCCACGTGGCCGCCCTCAAGGCCATCGAGGAGAAGAAGGGCATTGCCATCTACAACATCGGCACGGGCCACGGCTACAGCGTGCTGGACGTCGTGAACGCCTTCAAGAAAGCCAACGGCGTGGACGTGCCCTATAGCATCAAGCCCCGCCGTCCGGGCGACATCGCCACGTGCTTCTGCAATCCCGCCAAGGCCAAGGCCGAACTCGGCTGGGAGGCTCAGTACGGCATAGAAGATATGTGCCGCGACTCCTGGCACTGGCAGAAGAACAACCCGAATGGGTTTGAGTAGGAGAGACAGCCTCACCCCGAAGTCCCACAGCCGGAGCCCTGTAAGGGCGACACAACGGAGGATAGGGCGCGAGCCCTATCTCCTTTATCCGACATCATCTGGCAAGCCCTGTAAGGGCGACATATTTACCATGCCGCAATCGCTAAGTAAACAATACACCCATTTGGTCTTCGCCACTAAAGGACGCACGGACACTCTCCCCAAAGATCACCTTGTAGAGACGCACGCCTACATTGCCGGCATACTGAACGACCTGCATTGCCCCGCCATCATCGTGGGCGGCACGTTCAACCACATACACATTCTTTTTGTGTTATCGCGCACTTTGTCTTTATCCGAGGCCGTGCGTATAATAAAAGCCAGCAGTGCCAAATGGCTGAACGAGCATAATGGTCTCCGCCAACATTTCGCGTGGCAAGACGGCTACGCCGCCTTCAGTATCAGCCAGAGCCATGTGGAAGCCGTGCGCCAATACATTTCCACGCAAGCCGAGCATCACCAAAGCACGACATTCCAAGACGAGTACCGCAGGCTCTGCAATATATACGATGCAGGGCTTGACGAAAAGTATGCCTGGGATTGAAATATGCCGCACCTACGGCGCTGCCTCAAGGGAACACACAAAGAGATAGGGCTTGCGCCCTATCCTCCATTGTGTCGCCCTTTCAGGGCTCTCACAGACTCTTACAAGCACACATTATTGTATAAAGCCCCGCTCTCGGGGCCATAGTTCCATGCAACAATATCTCAATCTCCTCCAACGCATTCTCGACGAGGGCGTGCAGAAAGGCGACCGCACCGGCACCGGGACGCTCTCCGTCTTCGGGCATCAGATGCGGTTTCCCATGTCCGAGGGCTTCCCGCTGCTCACCACGAAGAAGTTGCACCTAAAGAGCATCATCCACGAACTGCTGTGGTTCCTGCAGGGCGACACCAACGTGCGCTATCTGCAAGAGAACGGCGTGCGCATCTGGAACGAGTGGGCCGACCCCGAGACGGGCGAACTCGGCCCCGTGTACGGGCACCAGTGGCGCTCGTGGCCCGACTACAAGGGCGGCACCATCGACCAGATCAGCCAGGCCGTGGACCTCATCAAGCACCACCCCGACTCGCGCCGCATTATGGTGAGCGCGTGGAATCCCGCGGAGGTGGACGAAATGGCGCTGCCGCCCTGCCACTGCCTGTTCCAGTTCTATGTGACCGACGGCCGCCTGTCGTTGCAACTCTACCAGCGCTCGGCCGACACGTTTCTGGGCGTGCCGTTCAACATTGCCTCCTACGCCCTCTTGCTCCAGATGATGGCGCAGGTGTGCGGTCTGGAATGCGGCGACTTTATCCACACCACTGGCGACACGCACCTCTACCTCGACCACATCGAGCAGGCCCGTCTGCAGCTCACCCGCGAGCCGCGGCCCCTGCCCCGCATGATTATCAACCCCGACGTGAAGGACATTTTCTCCTTCCGCTACGAGGACTTCCAACTGGAGGGCTACGACCCGCACCCCCACATCAAGGCCACCGTAAGCGTGTAACTCTCTGACATGCGCCCGTTACGTCTCACCCTCACAGCGTTTCTCTGCATGTTCATCTGCGCCTGTGGCCAGTTGGACTTGGGCGGCAGCCATGCGAAGGACGCTCCGCCCGACGAAATCACCGACGACGAGGCGCCCATCTCCGTTGCCGATGCCCTGGCGGGCGAGATAGGCGAGAAAGTCACCGTGGTGGGATACTATGTGGGCTTTGTCAACGGCACAAGCATGTCGCAAGCCGTGTATAATGAGAGCACGATAGAGAAAAACACCAACCTCTTGCTGGCTGACAGGCCCGCCTGCCATTTTGTGGAAGAATGCCTGCCCGTGGAACTTCCCCAGGGTCATCTGCGCGACTCCCTCAACACCTTTGAAAACCCCGAGCTCCTGGGCCGCCGCATCCTCATCCGCGGCACACTGGCATCCTACTTCCGCGTAACGGGACTGAAATCGCCTACGGCGTGGCGCTTGGCCACCGATGCCGACAAGCCGGTACTGCCCCCCGACACCGCGGGCACAGAAGAAGGCACCGACCCCATAGACCCCGTGCCGGTGGTGACGACCTTCCCCAAGATACTCCCCGACGCCACGCCCGTCAAGCGCGGACGCTGACACAGGCCAAGGAAGCGTGGACGGCGGCACGTTTGTCTTGTTGGGAGCGCGCCTACTGCAACCCATAATGGGCTATATACAAAAGAAAGGATTGCCTGATAAGTTCTACAAAAAACGGGCACCGACTCCCTTGAGCCGGTGCCCGTTTTTATTTTCACCTTAACTGTATTTCTTCACATCATTCACGAAGGCCTCGATGCGTTCGCGGGTGGCGTGTTGCATGACCACCAGATGGGAGAGTTCGCCGCCGAAACGCGGGTCGTAGCTGCCCGCGAGGTGGTATTTTTCCACCGCCTCTTCGGCCGGGCGCTTGAAGAAGACGGTGTTGCTGAGCTCATTGGCCCAATGGGGATAGCCTATCTCCGCGAACTTCTGCCGGAGGAAAGCCGTATTGGCGAGCAAGGCCTCGGCCTGCTGCTGCCAGCCCTCCTTGCCCACATGCTTGATGAGCCACCAGTACTTGAGAGGCACCGTGGCTGAGCGCGAGCAGCTTATCATCTTCATATCCTGATTGATGTAGGCGATATTGAAGTGGTCCTGGCTGTCATAGACTTCGCGCGTGGTGAGGAAAATGCCTGCGGGGTCGCCCGTGCCGAAGAACTTATGGCCACTGATGGAGATGGACTGGAAGCCCATCTCACGCTGGTTCACCATTGCCTTGAACTCGGTGAAGGGCAGGTAGCCGCCGAAGAGGGCGGCATCGACGTGGCGATAGACTTCCATCTTCGGATATTTGGCCAGCACGGCGTTGAGGGCCTTCTGATTGTCGATGGCGCCCTTGAAGGTAGAGCCCATGGCATAGACGATGAGGCAGGGTCGCTCGGGATAGAGCACGCGCTCCAGTTCCTCGGGAATCATGCGCCCCATGTCGTCGCTCTTGACAAGGCGCACCTCGAAGTTCTGCAAGTGGGCCAGGCGCATATTGCTGTAGTGGGCCTCGTCGCTGACGTAGAAGATGGGCTCGCGCCCCGTCTTGCAGCGCAGGCTGCTTGCGCCGAAATAGATACCGTGGATATTGCCGTCCGTGCCGCTGTTGGTCACGAGGCCCCAGAACTCGCCGGGGGTGAAGCCATAGAGCGGTGCGAAAAACTCCAGCACTTCGCGCTCGAAGCGTTGCGACGACATCACGGAGGGGTGTTCGTTGAAGGGGTCGCCGGCATTGTTCAGGCACGACACCTCCAGACCGTTGGCCAGATACCACTCATAGAAGCCACGCAGCAGAATGTCTTGATTGCCGGGGTAGCCCAACTCATAGTCGCGCTGGGCATAGGCGGCCTGTGCCCAAGCGTCAAGTTCCGGAAAGCCGGATATTCTCTTGTCGTCCATTCCTTGTGAATTTTCTTTTTCTTGCTTATGGAAGGTCCTTTTATACTTTCACCTTACCTCACCTCACGCTCCGTCCGTGGCCGGGCAGGTCGCGGTAAGCCTTTTGTATGCTTTCGTTGTTGAGGACGTAATTTCTGTTCACGGGTCTGCCCTCGTCCGTGAGCCGGTGCTCCAGCAGCCACTCGTACATCTCGTGGCGATAGAACAGGCGCGCGGGCTTTCCGTGGTCAATGCCCGGCAGGCGGGTGAAGATAAGCCTCTCGCCTCCGTTGATTTGCTTTATGCGGTTCACGATGCGCTCGCTCTGGCTGATGGGCACGGGGGTGTCGGCCGTGCCGTGGAGTATCCACAGGGGCAAGGTGGCCAGCGGGTCGATGCTATTGTTCACGCCGCCGCAGATGCCCATGGCGGCAGCCAGTCTGTCGGCATAGGCCGAGGCAAAGTCCAGCGAGCCGTAGCCGCCCATCGACATGCCGATGACGTAGATGCGCGTCGTGTCGATGCTCCGTTCGCGCATCACGCTCTCCAGCGTCTTCATCACCTTCGCGGCGTTCCATCCGCCGCGGCATTGCGGTGCCAGCACATAGGCCGGGATGTCCATACCCTTGTGTACGGCGTCCAGCGGGCCGTAGCGCTCCACGCGCTTCAGATCCGAGCCCTGCAGACTCGCCCCGTGGAGGAACACTATCAGGGGCTGCGCCTCTTTTGTCTGCTCCGCCGCATCGGGGGTGTAGAGCATATAGTCGTAGCCCCCTGTCTGCGCTCCGTCACGATGAGCCGCGATGTTCCATCCCCACGTCTGGAGGAAGGCAAAAAACAGGAGCGATACGGTCAGAAATACTTTTCTCACGCTATTCATGCTGCAAATTTAACAAAAAAAAGTCAAAATTCTCCCTTGTCTCGCACAAAAGTTGTACTTTTGCCCCTGCAATATTCAAAATCCGCCCCATGACAGCACAGGAAATCATCAGCTTCATGCTCTCTCTGCGCAACGAAGAGCAACGTGCCGTCCTCATGCGTTTCTTCAAGACGGCGTCCGGTCAGTACGGCTACGGCGACCAGTTTCTCGGCATCAAGGTGCCTCAGACGCGCGAGGTTGTGCGCCACTGCGGCGACCTGTCCCTCGAGGAAGTGCCCCAGTTGCTGCAAAGCCCGTGGCACGAGGTGCGCCTGTGCGGTTTCCTCATCCTCGTGGCACGTTTCGAGGCCCTCGGCAAGAAGCGCCTCGTGGCCGACGGCGAAGCCATCCGCCGGCGCGACGAGATTGTCCGGCTCTATCTCGTCCACGCCCGTCAGGCCAACAACTGGGACCTCGTGGATCTCTCCGCGCCCCGCATCCTCGGTGCCTGGCTGCTCCTGCCCACCCATCTCACCTCCGCCGACCTGCCTCTGCCCCACCCCGCCGGCCCTTCCGCCGACATCCGGCGCACCCTCTTCGACGCCCTTGCGCAGAGCGATTGCCTGTGGCTGCAGCGCATGAGCATCGTCAGCACCTGGACGGCCACGCGCCACGGCCAGCCGGCATGGGCCCTCCACTATGCCGAAGTCCATCTCCGCCATCCCCACGACCTCATCCACAAGGCCGTGGGCTGGATGCTCCGCGACGTGGGCGAGCGCTGCGGCCTTGAGCTCCTGCGCCGATTCCTGGAGCGGCATGCCCACGAGATGCCCCGCACCGCCCTGCGCTATGCCATTGAAAAGTTGTCCCCCGAAGAGAGGAAGATGTGGATGAATGTTCCCCGCGCCTAATAACCAATCACTATGGAATACATATCAAAAGAGTGCTACGAGCAACTGGTAGCCGAACTGGACGAACTGATAAACGTGGAGTTGCCGCGCGTGAAGAGCGAACTCGTGGAAGCGCGCGAGAAGGGCGACCTGAGCGAGAACTTCGAGTACCACGCCGCCAAGCGGTCGCACGGGCGGCTCTTGGGAAAGATACGCTTCAAGCAGCGGGTGCTGATGCACGCCAAGGTGCTCGACACCGCCTGTCTGAGCCCCGACACCGTGGGGCTGCTGCGCCGGGTGACCTTCACCAATCTCAACAGCAACACTACCATGACCTACACCATCGTCAACCCGCACGAGGCCAATATGCAGGAGGGCAAACTTTCCATCAAGTCGCCCATTGCCGAAGCCATGTTGGGCAAGAAAGCAGGCGACGTGGTGGAGGCGCATGTCCCCGTCGGCGTCATCCGGATAAGGATAGAGGAGATTACTCTTTGAGCCGTTGCCATTCTGCAAGGCCTGGCTCAAACACCTATATATATTTATTGCTGTCCGGGGAAAGTGAAATTTCTTAGCATTGGGCTGAAAGCCCTTGATTGTATAGCCTAGGGCAGAGTGACCGAAGGGAACGCCGCCCTAGGGTCGCAGGTGCGACTACCAAGTTCGCCGCATCGCGGCATAATTGTTTCGGGGCAGCGCCCCATTGCACTGGTCTATAGGACAAATCCCCCCCTCCGCCGCTTCGCGTCACCTCCCCCCAGGGGGAGGGATACTTACACAGCGTCTGCAATCAAAAACCTAGGGCGGCGTTCCCTTCGGTCACTCTGCCCTAGGCTAGGATGTTTCGGGCTTTCAGCCCTTTCATAAAGGGTAAGCCCCTACTATTGGTAATCTCTCAAATTACCTGCTTTCTCAAACGATACGAAAGATTACATTCTTTTTCCCCGGACAGCAATAATATATATTAAGGGGCGGCACCCGCGTGGATGCCGCCCCTTTTTGTTGTTTTTCGAGACTTCGAGGTGTCGGAGCTTCGATATTTCGCTGTCTCGGAATTGTTACTTCACGAGCACCTTCTTGCGGTTCTGCAGATAGATGCCGCGGAAGGCGGTGCCAATCTGCTGGCCCTGGAGGTTGTAGATAGTCTGCTGTCCGTTGCCTGTCGTCATTGCGGAGATGCCGTCGGGGATGTCCACGATTTCGTCAAAGACGAAGGTGGAGCCGGCGTCGGCAGCACCCCAGCGCTTGATGGCGCCGCCCTGATAGTTCAGGTACTGGCTCTCGCCGTAGGCCTTCAGGCAGAAGCCGTCCTCAGCGTGGCTGGCTTCAGCGGTGGGATGTACGTAGAAGCGTGCGGTGAGACCGTCTTCGCTCAGCGTGCAGGGGTTGGCAGCGTCGAGGGCGGCAGTAGCGCCGAGGGCCTTGTTGTAGAGCTGGAAGCCACGGAGGGGATCGCCTACGAGAGCCCAAGCGTATTCGTCGGTCTGAGCCTCTTCACCGGCAAAGGCGAGGGTGCCTTCGTCGCTGTAGAGCCAGTGCTGCTGGTTGCTGTGCAGACGCAGGGCGTACCAGTGCTCTACCTTGTCAAGGCTGGCGGCGTATGCGATGGGCAGGGTGCCGGTGAACTCGGCCACGAGGGTGATGTTCTGGTCTTCCTTGCCGGCCACGACGGTGGTCTCGCCCTTGAGTTCTACGCCGTAGAGGGAGAACTGCACGGTGTATTCCTTGCCTTCTTCGCACTGGGTCTTCGTTTCGGTGGCAATCTCGTTGCCCTCGCCATCGGTGATGGTCCAGGTGATGGTGGTCACGGCCAGGCTGGTGTCGGCCTTGATGACGGCGGCCACGGCGTCGGCATTGAAGCCTTCAGCGGCGTTGATGACCATCATGTTGCCAGCATCGGCTTCGCTCCATTCGTCGATGATGATCTGCTTGGAGCCGCCGAGGTTGATGTTCTTCTCTTCGGAGAAGTGGAAGAAGTAGGTCTTGTCGCAAACGCCGTCGTAACCGGCCTCTTCAGTATAATAGATAGGCGTGGCGGTAAGTATGGAAACGAACTGGCCGGCATCGTTGAGGAAGTGCTTGGCACCTTCGTTCCAGAGGTAGGTCTTGCCTTCGTAGTCCACGAGGGCGAAAAGCTGGTTGGCGTCGGTGGCGTCGGTGGCCACGCTTGCGCCGCCCTGCATGGTACCCTTCAGGGCGCCGTCAACGTTCATCCAGCCGCCGCGCTGGGGTGTGGTGGCGGTGAAGAGCTGGTTCTTGGCGATGCCGCCTTCGTCAACGAAGTCGGTGCCGAACTTCACGTTGATAATCTGCTGGAGAGATTCGCTCAGGTCGATATCGATGTTGACGAAGAGCTTATGCTCGTCGAAGTTCACCTTGCCCTGGAGCTTGAGGGGCATCTCGCCGAGGGCGGGGCCCATCCAGAAGTCGATGCCTTCGAGGTTGCCGGCGGTGATGGCGAGCTTGTCGTTGTATTCGAAGGTGTCGTACTTCTCGCCGGGCACGAGGGTGAGGCCGTTGATGTTGATGTTGCCCACGGGCATCACGTCTTCGCCGTAGGCCAGTACGAAGTTAGGCAGGGAGAAGTCGATGGTGCCGTCCTCGTGCTTGATGAGGTTCACGCTGGCGTCCAGTGTGCCGGACACGTCGTTGACGGTCACGGTGAGCTGGTCGGTGAAGACGATGGCGTTATCGTTGGTGAAGTCGGTGCCGAACTTCACGTTGATAATCTGCTGGAGAGATTCGCTCAGGTCGATATCGATGTTGACGAAGAGCTTATGCTCGTCGAAGTTCACCTTGCCCTGGAGCTTGAGGGGCATCTCGCCGAGGGCGGGGCCCATCCAGAAGTCGATGCCTTCGAGGTTGCCGGCGGTGATGGCGAGCTTGTCGTTGTATTCGAAGGTGTCGTACTTCTCGCCGGGCACGAGGGTGAGGCCGTTGATGTTGATGTTGCCCACGGGCATCACGTCTTCGCCGTAGGCCAGTACGAAGTTAGGCAGGGAGAAGTCGATGGTGCCGTCCTCGTGCTTGATGAGGTTCACGCTGGCGTTCAGAGTGCCGGACACGTCGTTGACGGTCACGGTGAGCTGGTCGGTGAAGACGATGGGCTCGGGAGTGGGAGTATTGCTGATGCTGACAATCTGGCTGCCCGAGTCGAATTCATAAGTGGTGTTGAACTTCTTGACTTTGCCATAGACAACGACCTTGTTGCCCACCGCGATGAGGGTGGCACCTTCCTCGTTGAACTTCTGGCCGTTGAGGCCATAGCCGCGATAAACTTCCAGTTCGGTACCGTCTGCGTCCTGAATGTAATAGGTGGCGTTGCCGAAAGTGCCTTCAGTGTCAATTTCGTCAATCTTACTGATGGTGCCCTTCACGTAGATAGCCGTGCTGAGGTCGGACAGGGGGTTGTCGATAATCTCAATGGCCTTGGCGGCGGTATAGGCCGTCTCGGCGGTATTGGTGATGTCGATGTAGCGGGTATAGGTCTTGCTTACCACGTTGCTGGCCTTCGTGCCGTTGTGGGCGATGGCCTTGACGGTGGCAGTCTCGGTGAGGGTGATGGGAGCGGTGTACTTCGTAGAAGCCGTGGTGGGGTTGGTGCCGTCCAGCGTGTAGTAGATGGCGCAGCCGGCGTCAGCCTTCAGGCTAACTTCTACGGAACCCACGAACTTGCCCTCGGAGGGAGTGAAGGAGGGAGCATTGACGTTTCCTTCTTCGGCAGTGGTCCACTCAACTTCAACGGAAGCCAGGTAGATGGCGCCGTTATTGGAGCGGATACCCACATACTTGTACTCCTCGGTGAAGGTAATGGTGCCGGTCTTGGTCAAAGTGCCCACCTTGGTGCCCTGGTTGGTGTTGCCGGTAGTGGCATACAGGTCGGCAGCAGAAGTGTAGGCGGTGTTGGAGCCGTACACCTCAATGGTGTTGGTGTTGCTGGCGCCCACGGTGATGGTGACGCTCTTCACCTTACCGCCAGAGGTGGTGGAAACAATACCGCTGTTGCTCTTATTGGAGCGCATCTGAATGTTGCCGTCCTTGTCCTTGGCGGACTGGCCGGCATACACGGCGGCGGAGTTCTTCTGCACGCCCGTGAAGTCGGTGTAGGTGGTGTTGGTGGCGGGGAAATCAGCTGCAGTCAGCTTGTCCGTCACTACACCTGCAAAGCCCGTAAGGCTCACAAGCATGGCACAAAGAAAAAGTAAAACTTTCTTCATTACTTTTGTTTTTTAAGGGTTAATAAATTGGATTTTGTTTTGAATTTATGAGGTTTTAAGGTTTTCAGGCCTTATGGTTTTGAAGATATGACCGTTTGAGGGTACAAAATTACAAACTCTTCCGCAAATAACCAAGTTTTACCCCCTTTATTCGCCTAAAATATATTTTCCGCGCGCAGATTTCTTCCGAAAAGGCCCGCCTTCCCCTCCCGAAGGGAGAAATTCCCCTCCGGCCGCGCCGCCCGAAATCATCCGCCAATCGGTTCGCCGGCCCGCTCCCCTCCCCTCTCTATTTTGTCAAAATTTTTTACAGTTTCGACCCTCCAAAGTGGCAAATCCTGACGATATTCCGCGCGCCAAAAATTCCGGCCGCGAATATCGCCGCCACGCAAGAGTTGTGGAAACAGCTGATTTTCTTTCGCTTACGAGCCCGTTTGCGGCCTGTTTGTTCCTACTCCCGCATTTAGTTGTCCCAAGCGCGCGGAAGGGAAAAAGGTGCCCCTGAAATTAGTTCCCATTTAATTCAAATTTCTTCCCATTTAATTTGAACTAATCCTCCTTTAATTTGAACTAGTCCTCCTTTAATTTGCACTAGTTCCCTTTTAGTTGAAATTAAATGGGAACTAGTGCAAAATAAATCCGGTAACGTCCGCCGCGGGTCTGGAGTCGCCCGCCGCGAGTCGGAAAAATTTTCAAAAAAGTGCGAAAACGGCGCGACGAAGCCTCGTAAATGCCAGCTCGGATAAGCAAAAACGCGAAATTCGTCCCGCGAATTGTCCGGTGCGCCTGCCAAAACGAGAAACGAGGCTATGAAAAACGGCCGTTTTCCGCGATTGGCATTTTGTCAAAATATTTTACAGTTTCGGGGAAGGGATTTCGCCTGCGGCGCTCCGTAAATTAGGAAAAAATTATTCATAAATTTTCGCGCGAGAGCCCTGAAAGGGCGACATAACGGAGGATAGGGCGCGAGCCCTATCACACGCATTCCCTTCTCTCTGGGGGAGCCCTGAAAGGGCGACACAATTCAAATGACGTGGTAATTATGCCGCCCTTTCAGGGCTTGCATATAGGGGTGCATACAACTGGTAGGGCTCACGCCCCACCCTCCATTATGTCGCCCTTTCAGGGCTTTGCCTGCGGCTTGCACGAATTAGGAAAAAATTGGGAGGGGAATGCCTGCGGCGCTACATGAATTAGGAAAAAATTTTATTGCTGTCCGGGGAAAAAGAATGCAATCTTTCGTATCGTTTGTAAATGCAGGAGGTATGGAGGGTTGTCAAGAGGAGGGGCTTACTTTAGCCCCGAAGGGGCGTAACATCCCAGCCAGGGGCAACGCCCCTGGTCGCAAGTTCAAGAATCAGGCACGCCCCAGCGGGGCATAACAACTAGAGCTATTGGCTGTTATGCCCCGTTGGGGCGGCCGTAATTACAGCAACCGTATACCAGGGGCGTTGCCCCTGGCTGGGTTGTTTAACCCCTTCGGGGTATACCGTGACATTTCCCCGGACAGCAATAAAAAAATTTATCATAAATTTTAGGCGCGGGAGCCGAGCGCAAGGAATGGGGACTCCCTCTGGGGGGAGGCGGAGGAGGGCGGAGCGGCTTTATCGGAAGGGGCGAAAAAAGAGGGACGGCACCCTGATGGATGCCGCCCCTGATGAGAGCGATTATGTCGAGACTCCGGGATTTCGATACCTCGAGGCGTCGATACTTCGAGGCGTCGGGGTGTCGGAGCTTCGGGTAGTCGCGTTTTCGGAGGTGTTATTTCACGAGCACCTTCTTGCCGCCCACTACGTTCACGCCACGGCCTACAGCGTTGAGGCGCTGGCCCTGGATGTTGAAGATGGCGGCGCGCTGGGCGTCGGTGGCAAGGCCGTCGATACCGGTGGCAAGGGTGTAGGTGACGGTGATTACGCCGTCCTCTACGGTGACGGTGGCTTCGTAGCCTTCCACTTCGAGAGCGGTGACGTCCTCAGCGGTGACCTTGGCGTAAACTGTGGTCAGTTCTTCGCCGTCGTACCATTCCTCGCCGCCGATGATGGCTGCGCCGTCCTCGGCACCCACGATGCGGATGACGTAGTCGAAGACGATAACCTCGGCTTCTTCAACGGCCTTGAGGGCAGCGTTGATGGCCTCGGTAGCGGTCTGGAGCTGGGCGTCGGTGTCGGCAACGGTCTCGTCGTTGTAGAGGGTCTTGCCCTCTGCTACGGCTGCCTCGAGGGCGAGAGCAAGCTCTTCCTCGATGTCGTACTTCTTCAGCTCGGCACCGTACATCTGGAACTCGGAGTAGTTGAAGCAGCGCTCCTCGTTGACCTTGGCGCCTTCGGGCATCTCGAAGTCTTCGAGGTCGGTCCAGACACCTGCGTCGGCCCAGATGGCGTGGGCCTCGAAGCGGAAGTCGGTGTAAACCTTGGTGGTGGAGAATACGAACTCGCCGACGATGTCTTCAATATTCTTGGAGTGGCCCTGACCGGCGTATGCGCCGAGGCCGTCCTCCTGGGTGAGCGTGGTGATGGTCTCCCATTCGCCGCCTTCGTTCTTGCCATAGACGGTCATGACGATGGGCGAGCAGTTGTTGGCGCCGAAGCGGCCGGCATAGATTACGTCGAAGGAGGTGAAGGTGTTCTCGGGGATGTTCACGTCGAAGCTGTGGGGGCCTTCGGGAGCGGCGTCGTGCCAGTCGGAGTGCCAGAAGGTGGAGGGCTCCTCGTCGATGAGGGCGCCGAAGTCGGTGCCTTCGGCGGAGTCGGAGAAGTCGGAGGAGAACTGGTCGGCCGTCGTGATGAGGCCGTCGCTCTTGATGGTCACGAGAGGCTCGCTGAGCTCGTGGGCTGCGAGGGCTTCCTCACCGGCGGCAATGGCCTCTGCGAGGGCAGGACGGTAATCTACCACCTCAACATAGTTGGCGTTGCGCACATAGTTGAAGCTCCAGGCGCCGGTGCCGCCGCGGATACCGCCGATATTTTCGAAGTTCTGGCCATTGAGATACTGGCCCTGAGTGATGAAGCGAACCATGTTGGGGTTGAGTTCAGCGGCGATGTCGGGATAGATGTCGTCGAAGCTGGTAACGCTGCCGTAGCCTTCCTCATCGGGGCCGAGGATGGTCCATACTGTAGCACCGGCCTGGTCGGCGGCGGTGAAAGTGTTGCCGTTCAGGCCGAGATAGCCTTCGCCTTCGGCTGCATTGTGATGACGGAGAACATATCCGCCTTCAACGGCGAGCACTTCAAATACTTCCTCTTCCTGGGGAGCACGAACGCCGGCGAGAGTGCCGTCAGCAGAAGCTTCGCTGGAACGCAGGGTCTCGGTGACGTACTTGTCGGCGGTGGTGGTCACGTTGAGGACACCGATGAGGGCCTGGCCGATGTTGGCCACCTCGTCGCGGAGTTCAGGAGCGGTGAAGTACATCGTGGTGGTGTTGGGCTCAACCTCAGGAGAGGTCTTGGGAGCGATGACGAGGCTGCTGTAGATGTAGGCTACGCGGTCGTCGTCGGGAATACCTAAGAAGGAGATGCCGTCCTCGTGGTAACCGACGGCTACGGTAGCGTTGGGCACGAGCTTGCCTTCGGCATCGGCGGTGAAGATGATGTCATCCTCGGTGGCGGTGTAGGTGCTGGTCTCCTCAGTGGTGGTGCAGAGGAAAGCGCGGGGGCTGCTGCCCTGGAGGGAAATGTTCTTACCCTGAGGTACGCTGAGCTGGCCATTGACCACGCGGGCCTTGAGGTCGTTCACTGCGAAGTCGGGGGTGCCGAGGAAGCCCTTCAGGATGAGGGGGAACTGCTCGGCGTCCTCGCCCTCGTTGAGAGCGATGGTGAGGGTGCCTTCGCCGTCGAGCACCTTCCAGCCCTTAGGACGGCTGAGGTCAACGAGACTCTCGGCGTTGCGGGTGGCGGTGACGGTGTAGTCGCCAACGAAGTCGGCGGGCTCGGGCTGCTTAATCTTGCTGATGACGAGGCTGCTGTAGATGTAGGCTACGCGGTCGTCGTCGGGAATACCGAAGAAGGAGATGCCGTCCTCGTGATAACCTACGGCTACGGTAGCGGTGGGCACGAGCTTGCCTTCGGCGTCGGCGGTGAAGACGATGTCGTCCTCGGTGGCAGTATAGGTGCTGGTCTCCTCAGTGGTGGTGCAGAGGAAGGCGCGGGGGCTGCTGCCCTGGAGGGAAATGTTCTTACCCTGAGGTACGCTGAGCTGGCCATTGACCACGCGGGCCTTGAGGTCGTTCACTGCGAAGTCGGGGGTGCCGAGGAAGCCCTTCAGGATGAGGGGGAACTGCTCGGCGTCCTCGCCCTCGTTGAGAGCGATGGTGAGGGTGCCTTCGCCGTCGAGCACCTTCCAGCCCTTAGGACGGCTGAGGTCAACGAGACTCTCGGCGTTGCGGGTGGCGGTGACGGTGTAGTCGCCAACGAAGTCGGCGGGCTCGGGCTGCTTAATCTTGCTGATGACGAGGCTGCTGTAGATGTAGGCTACGCGGTCGTCGTCGGGAATACCGAAGAAGGAGATGCCGTCCTCGTGATAACCTACGGCTACGGTAGCGGTGGGCACGAGCTTGCCTTCGGCGTCGGCGGTGAAGACGATGTCGTCCTCGGTGGCAGTATAGGTGCTGGTCTCCTCAGTGGTGGTGCAGAGGAAGGCGCGGGGGCTGCTGCCCTGGAGGGAAATGTTCTTGCCCTGAGGGATGCTAATCTGACCGTTCACCACGCGGGCCTTGAGGTCGTTCACAGTAAAGTCGGGAGTGCCGAGGAAGCCCTTCAGGATGAGGGGGAACTGCTCGGCGTCGTCGCCGGTGTTGAGTTCGATGTCGAAGGTGCCTTCGCCATCGAGTACCTTCCATCCCTTGGGACGGCTGAGGTCAACGAGGCTCTCGGCGTTGCGGGTACCGGTGATATTGTAGGTGCCCACGAATTCGTCATAGTCAGCCACCTTGGGACGGGTGATGGCGATGTCGGAGTAGCGCACGAGGTCGATGGGAGTGTCGTCGGACATGAAGCCCCAGTCGTACTTGCTGTGGCGCACGGCAGTGATGCCGTCGGCGACGGTGTAGCCTTCAGCCGTCTTGGAGAGAGCTATCTGGCCGTTGCCGCCTGCGTAGCCCTTGCCGTCGAAGAGGCAGAGGTGGTATTGCTCGTTGCTTTCGCCGTAGAGATAGTGGGCTGCATTGCAACCGCCCTGAATGACGAGGTTGCCGTCGGGGCCATAGAAGGCCTTGAGGTCGTGAGGAGCATTGCCGGTTGCCATGTTGAAAGGCAGGAAGTTCTTCACGATGTAGGGGTACTGCTCGGCGTCTTCGCCCGTGTTGGCTTCAACGTCGAAGGTAAAGTTTGCCACGGCGAGGTCGCTCCATGTGCCTTCGTTCACTACGGAGACGGTGGAAGCGAAGTCGAAGGTGCCGCTGAGGTCGGGAGCCTCGGCGTTGATGGTCACGACGAGGTTGCGGATATAGAAGGCTTCGCCGCCATTGAGGCGGATGGTGCCTTCGTCACCGGAAATACTGTGCGTCACACTGACGGTGCTCCACTCGCCGGCGGTGAACTCGGCAGCCACCTGCTTCTTACCGCTTGCACTGGTGCGGAGGTCAAAGCGGATGGAGGTCGTTTCGCCAACAGGGAGGGCATCGAAAGTCACGGTAACCTGACCGTCGGTGCTGCCGCCCCACTTGAGGGTGGGAGACTGAAGCATGGCGTTGTAGGAGCTTTCCACATAGGCAACTCCACCGGCCTGCGTCAGGGCGTTTGTGGAAACTTCGCCCGTCTGGGTGACAAAGTGCCAACCGGGCGTGGTGAGATACTGCGAGAAGATTTCGCCCGTGGCGGCATCGTAGATGTTCTCCGTGGTGGGAGTCTCGATGCTGCCCTGCGTACAGAGCGCGAAGGTCTCGCTAATCAGCGTCTTCTTGTAAACTGCTGACGAGGCAGGAAGTGCCAGGATGAGGCACGCTGCCAGGAAGGTAAATAATTTTTTCATAAATATGAAAGGTTAATGTTAAAGACCCCCAACCCCCTTAAAGGGGGCTTTCGGGTGTCCGTTGTCTGTTGTCAAAGTTAAGGTTAAGGTTAAGGTCTTACTTCACCAGCACCTTCTTGCCGTTCTTGATGAAGAGGCCGTGAGCCTTTGCGGCGTTCACGCTGCGGCCCATCAGGTCGTAAGTCACGGCAGAGGGAGTGCGGAGCGTTGTCGTGGTGACACCTTCCACAGGGTCAACATCGTCGGAGAGCTTCTCCACGTATGCGTCGGTGAGTACGGCAGCTACATAGCACTCATCGGCAAAGAGGAAGTCGCCGAACCAGATGAGGTTGTGATAGCAGAAGCAGAGGTCGTCGTTGAATACATAGCCCTGACCGTCGCCTGCCAGCGACATGGTGATAAGGTCCTTGTCGTCCTGACGGCCCTCACGGCCGCTCCAGGCGCAGAAGTGGGTACCGCCCTCAAGGAGGTGGTGGTCTTCACCCATGCAAATGATGAGGCTCTGGCCGTCGGTGCTGCGGTAGGCAGGCAAGGACTGCGTCATGACGATGGGATTATAAGGAGGCTCTTCACCACCTTCATCACCTTCGCCGCCTTCACCTTCGCCGCCTTCGCCTTGGTCTTCACCCTCTTCGGCCTCGACGAGGTTGTCTTCTTCATCTTCGTCACCGTCGGTAGTCTCTTCTTCTTCAGCGGGAGTGAGGTCCTTGTTGAGCGTCATAAAGCCGTTGACGATGAACTCGTACCTTTCGTCGAACTCGCCCATATTGGGAGTAATGGTAAAGGTGAACTCAGGCATCAGCCAGTAGCCTTGCATGAAGCGGTCGTCAATGAAATCCTTCGTAGAAGTGAAGGCGTAGGTGCCGGTGAAATCAACGGCGCCGGCCTCGGACTTCTTAATCTTGATGGAGGAATAGCGCACGAGGTCCTTGGAACTGTCGTCCACGAAGAAGCCCATGTCAATCTTCTGGTGCCAGGTGATGACAATGTCGTTCATGGTGAAGTTCGTGCCATTGGCGGTGAGCATTATCACACCTTCGCCGCCGTCCTTGCCCTGGCCGCTCCAGGCGCAGAGGTGGGGCGTGTTGTCGAGGAGCAGACCCTCGTCGCCGACAACGATGGCCAGACTCTGGCCGTCGGCAGACACTTCGGCCTTGAGGTTGTTGACCTCTACACCGTAGGGATGGCCCTTCTGTGGCAGGAAGTTCTTCACGACATAGGGATACTTGGCGGCATCCTCACCCTTGTTGACATCAACGGAGAAGGTGAAGTCGCTGACGGCGCACTGCTCCCAGCCGTTCAATGAATTAAGGACAGTGGTGGTAGAGCTGAACTCATACACGCCTACAAAGTCGGTGGCTGCCTGGGCACTGAGGCCTACAGCCGCAGCAAGTGCTGCAAAGAAAAAGCGTAAAGTTTTCTTCATAGGTATATAAATTAAGAGTTGAATGTTGAATGTTGAATGTTGAAAGTTGAATGATGAATGATTTTTGGTTTAGAGTTAATTAGATACTCTTGCCGTCGGCTACAGTATATAGTTAACTCTAAACCACAAACCCTAAACTAACAATTCTACTTCCTCACTTCCTTATAGGTTACATCAATGATGCGCCCGAAACCGCTGTAGTCCCATCCGGGCTTGAGCGTCATGGTGGTGCCGGGGGAATTGGATTTGTAGAAGCGCAGGTGTCCGCCATTGCCGTCGGCTGCGGTCTTGTCGTAGGAAGCCACTACGAGGTCGTACTGGCGAGCTATGAACTCGGCTGCCTGCTCGTCGGTCAAGGAGGAGATGAGGAGCGAGATATCAGGATTTTCGTATGTGCAGAACTTGATGCAGGTGACTTCCTCGTTGGCATCGAGCGTGACACAAGGAGAACAATAGTTGGAGGCGGGATTATAGGCATACACCTTGTTACCTGCCGCATAGTAGATGGTCTGATACTGCGAATGGGCGCAGAAACAGGTGGCCTGGCGGAAGTCGGGGGTCTTCACGTCGAGCCAGCAGCCTTGCTGCGTGAAGGCGTTGTCCGTCACGGAGACGGCATAAATATGGCGCTTCTCGCCGTCCTGCATGATGCAGTAGGTGGTGCCGTTGGAGAAGCCGGTGTTGGCCATAGCCACGAGATCCATCGTACCCGTCTGGAAGGAGAAGAGGGGATTGGCAGGGTTGACGAGGGGCGTCATGGTCTGGTACTCGGAGGTCTCGCGACTGCCGTCCCAACCGATGAAACGGTGGTTGTCGGTGTCGTAGAGCAGAGCCACACCGTAGCCCAGCAGACCGCTGCCGCGCATGGTGCTGACGCCAATCCAGGGGGCCACGCGGTATTCGGGGTCGTTGCCGCGCACGGAGGTGTTGGCGGCATCCTCGAAGGAACCGCCGCCGACGTCGTAGGGGTTCCATACGAATGCGTTACCCTCGCGGCTGACGCAGATAAGAGCCTGATTGGTGAGATTGTCATTCATAGGCACGCCGGCGAAGCGCACGATATGGTCGGCAGGGGCGGTGACGAAGAGGGAACTCTTCAGACCGTATGCGCTGTTGATGGTGAGGTAGGTGTTGTCGAGGAGGTAGGACTCATCCTGCGACATGAGGATAATCTTGTCGCCCACCGTGCCGCGGCGGTTATAATAGGTCGCTATCTGCGTGGGGTGATGGAGCGGGGATATCTGGGTGTAGAGGTCAATGTCATAGACAGGCATGATGCGGTCCATGGATATCTGTGCGAGCATGTCGAGGCGCACCTCCTCGTCGTCGGGATTGGAGCAGAGGAGCATCCAGCCCTCGCTGGTGCTGACGACGACGTTGACGTTGACAACGGCGGAGTAGCGCACGCCGGTGCGACGGTCGGTGGCGGAATACCAACAGGGGTAGTTGCCGATGGGCATCTTGGCCAGAACATGGACAGCCTGCGTGTGGAGCGTGTCGAGTTCCACCCAGTCTCCGTCGGAGTTCTTGTATCGAAGCGAATACTCGAAGTTGGGGTTGTCGGCAGCGATTACACCCTCAAGGGAGGACGTTATGACGGGATTGACGTCGATATATTCGGCATTGGCCAGCACGGTGAGGCTGGGCGTGATGTCGATATTGACGACGGCCTTGTCTTCATAGTCGTAGTTACCTAAGTCATTGGTACAGGCAGCCACGGTCAGGAAGAAGACGAGGAACGCGGGTATTATCTTGTGGAGGGACATTGAGAAGTTAAAAGTTAAAAGTTAAAAATTAAAAGTGAAAAGTTAAAACTCACTGTTCACTCCTACTGTTCTATGTATTTGGAGTAGTCAACGCGATAGTTCTCGCCGAGCTGCATGAAGGAGCCGTCCTCGTCATAGACGGGGTCGCCCTCGTCAGCACGGCGCTGCAATTCCTTCTGAAGATGCTGGGCGTAATACGGCATGCGGCCCGCGGTAATCTTGGAGCCGGCACCATTGATCCATATCCAGTCATCGGTGCTGAAGCCCAGAGTGTCGTTGATATAGATGTACTTGGTGGCCGTCCACGCTCCGAAGTAATTGGAAGCGTTGAGGGTGTGCCAGCCGTCAGGACAGGTATAGACTTCATCAATGACAAAGGTGTAGCGCGTGCCGTCCATCTTGTTGGAGTCGTCGCTGTTGCCGTTGTAAGTATTGGTGGTGTTGTACTTCTCGAGGAGGCTGAAATGCTCATTGGGCTCAAGGCGAATTACGAGGGTATCAGGACCTTCGCGGAAACTGAGATTGCGGAGGAAGCGCACAGGCACCTGGGTTTTGTTGGTGCCAGCCTTGATGCACAGGGTGTCGAAGTCAATCTCATAGTCGATGCCTTCGTCCATCGTGGAACGTTCCTTGTCCACTACCACCTTGAGGGAGCGGTCATAATCAACGACTTTACCGAGAAGGCGGACGTCGGCCTTGAAGGTGACCTGGGTCATCTTTTCGCTCGCACCCACGAAGGAATACTTGGTGTTGGTGGCATAGCCTTCCTGACCATTGCTTGTCGTATAGGATATACGCTGGAAATAGACGAGGGCATCGTCGGTGGAGAACACGTCTATCTCCTCCGTCTGGCAACCTGTCAGAGCCAGGGCGGCAAGCGACAGGGGCAGCAATATATATATAAGGTGTTTCATTTTGGAAAATTTGCTAATTTGCTAATCTGCTAATTACCTGTTCTCAAGTTCGGAGTTGGGGAGAGGCAGTTTGTAGCGGGCTTCTTTCTGCTCCTCGCTCACGCCTTCGGTGTCGTCATATACGAATGGCGGCATGATGGCGGTGGAGACGGTCTTCTGGCCATTGTATTCGTTATCGAAGGCCTGGTTACGGCGCTTGAAGAAGAAGAACACCTGTCCTTCGCCGATGAACTCGCGGATATATTCCTTCGTGAGCATGTCGTCGTAAGAATTGAGGATATCGGCCTTGAAGGGAGTGCCGCGCATAATGCGCATATAGTTGAGATAGTTTGAGGCGTTCTGCTTGTCACCGAGCTTATAGGCGGCCTCGGAGGCGATATAGTAGGCCTCGCTCAGACGAATGAGGGAGCAGTAGGTGCCATAGAAGGTTTGGGCCTGCAGAATGACGGTCTCGTCACTCGTGGTGCCTTCGGCTGCGGCACGGTCGTTGTCGGTAATGTCCTTGAACTTCGTAAAGCGGCGCGACACGTCGCCGGTGAGCGTGGTGCCGCTCTCCCACTGAGCCTGATAGCGGTAGTCGCTGATATCGGTACCGGCGAAGAGTATGCCATCGACATAGCCGATGCGCGGCATCAGGAGCTGGCGACCGGAATTATCGTTGCCGAAGTGATGGTCGTAGATAAGGCCGCGGTCTTTGTTGTAGATTCCGAAGAAGGACTCGGTGGAGAACATGCGGTCGGGGTTGATGGTGTTGCCGATGAGGGTGCCGGCATCCACGGCGGGGAAGTACTGGCGCACCTTCGGGTCATTGATGATGTCTGTGGCCACTTTGAGGGCCTTCTCATAGTTACCGCCCCACAGATAGGCACGGGCCACGAGAACGCTGACGGCATAGTAGTTGAGGCGCAACTGACGGTAGCGTTCGGAATTGTCGCCGCTCACTTCGTCGTATTCGGCGCGAGGACCATACTGGATGACGGGGTCGGTGTTCTGCAACAGAGCCTGTGCCTCGGTGAGGTCGCGCAGGATGTAGTTGTCCAGCACGTCGCGGGCCGTGAGTATGGGGAGTATCTTCGTATCTGTGCTCTCGTTGTAAGGGATGGCCTCACCGTCGGGAGTGCGGGCCATGCAGGGGCCGAAGAGACGCAGCATGTCGAAGTGTATCATGGCGCGGCAGGCCAGCATCTCGCCGCGCAGCATGTCATACTCGCTGGGAGAAAGGAGATGGCGGCCTTCCAACTCGTCCTGATCGCGGTCGAGGTTGAGCAGCACCACGTTGATGTTCATGATGGTCTGATAGGCGGTGCCCCAGATGCTGCTGATGCGCGACTGCGTGCCTTCCTCGGTGTAGTTGTAGTCCACGAGGGCGCGGCAGTAGCGCGAATAGCTGTCCTCGTCGGTCTGGTTCACCTCGTAGCGCTGACCGAGGATGTCGATAAAGTCGTAGGAGAGGTAGCAGCCATAGAGCGAGGAGGAGCTCATGCCGTTGTAGATACCGTTGACGGCAGAGAGTATACCGTTCTTCGTGGCGAACTGCTGTTCCTCGGTCTGCTTGTCCTTTGGCGTATAGTCCAGCCAATCACTGCACCCGGCCAGCAGGAACAGAGCAGTGGCAAGCATTAAAGTACGGAGGGTGTTGTTAAGTGCTTTCATGATGTTTCCTGAGTCTTAGAGGGTGATGTTAAGTGAGAAGGATATGCTGCGAGAGAACGGGTAGCTTGTACCGCGCTCCTGCTTGATGGTGGTCAGGCGGAAGATGTCGTTCATGTAGGCATTGAGCTTCAGCGAACTGATGTGCAGGGCTTTCTTTATCTTCTCCTGATCGAACTCATAGCCCACGCGGAAGGACTCCAGCGTGAAGTTGTTGTCCTTCTGAACGAAGCGCGAGGACATGGGTGTGGTCTGCGAATCGCCGATGTTCTTGAACTGCGCGATGTCGCCCACAGCCTGCCAACGGTCGTAGAAGGCGCGCTTGTCCTGGTTGTTCACCAAGCTAGAGGCCGAGATATTCTCCACCTTGTTATACAAGACGCTGTTGAACGACTTGCCTCCAAGACGATAGCGGAAATCCAAGGTCACGGAGAAGCCCTTATAGCTGAAGTTCGTTCCCAGCACGCCTTCAATCGTCGGACGGCTGCTGCCCACGATGACCTCGTCGGCATAGTTGAAGTCGTATGTATATTCCCCGTCCTTGGTGATGAACACCTCGCGGCCGGTGGAGGGGTCGATACCGGCGGAACGCACGGCCCAGATGTCATCGGGGTCGGCACCGTCGTAATAGCGCTTCGTGGAGTTGTTGGTACGGCCCTCGGTGTTGAACTTGTCCAGGCGGTTGCCTATCTCGGAAAGCTCGTTGCGGTTGTGGCGGATATTCGCACGAACGTTCCACCACACGCGGTCGCGCATGCGCCTTATTATATAATATGTAGCCTGAGCATTATAGCCCGTGGACGTCTGTATGCCGAAGTTCTCGTAAATGGTGTTGTCCGTAGCACCCGACGACGGCGGCATGGAGATGCCGATGAGCAACGGGTCGGTGGTCTTGTAATAGTAGTCGCCGGTGAACGACAGGCGGTCGTGCAGCACGGTGATGTCCAGACCTATGTTGCGGTCCAGCGTGGTCTGCCACTTCAGGTTGGCGTTGCCTAGCTGCGAGAGCGAGGTCGTCATGCCGAAGTAGTTGAACATGTTGAAGTTGTAACGGAACGTCGTCAGCGTCTGCGACGAGGAGAAATTCTGGTTGCCGGGGTTACCGATGGAGCCGCGAATCTTAAACATGCTGATGCCGTCGATATTGTCGCGGATGAACTTCTCACGATGCAGGTTCCAAGCCAGACCCACGGCCCACGTGCCGATGAAATGCTTCGTCTTGCCGAACACCGATGAGCCGTTCACGCGATAGCTGAAGTCCAGCAGGTAACGGTTGTCATAGGCGTAGTTACCGATGAGGTAGGCGCTCACGCTGCGTGCCAGGTTTTCATTGTAACTGGGGCTGCCGCCTTCAGGATAGCCGTTGGCGAAGGAAGGCAGCGTGTAGTCACCCTCAGGGAAACCCACGGCCGAATAGCCTTGGTTCTTGCTGTTAGTCTGAGATATATAGCCACCGGCAGCGATGTTCATCAGATGCACCTCATTGAAAGTCTTACCGTACGTCACAGTCAGTTCGCCTTCATACTTGTCGCTGGCATTCTCGCTGTGGTTGTAGCTGCCGCGCTTCGTGTAGTCCGTCGAGATATAGCGGCTGTCGCTCGGAGAAATGAAGCCATTGCCGTTACCCTGAGTGTGCGTATAGCCCAGACGGGCACGGATGCGCATGGCCTCGATGGGCATATACTCCACGTTGAACTTCTCGCTCACGCTCAGGCTTCCCGTCTTCGTGAAGCTGTTCAACGAGGCGTTGTAAAGAGGGTTGGCAGCCTTCGTATAGTCATTGTATTCCAGCCATTTCTCCACCTGACCGTCCTCATTATATTTCGCATAGTACGGGTTGGCGTCGGCATAGCTCGAGAAGCCCACGATGGGGTCGGAAGTCGATGTATTCTGGATACTCAGCTTATTCACGAAGTTCAGCTTGCCCAGGCGGTACGTCAAGTCGATATTGCCAGCAATGTTGTCACGGCGCGAATCCTTCATCACACCCGTGATACCGTTGTACGAAAGACCTAAACCGAAGCGATAGGCACCCTCACCGCCCTGTGCATACAGAGAATGGCGGTGGTTCACACCCACGCGCAGAGGTTCGGCCAGCCAATAGGTGTCGATACCGCGACGAACGTCCGCCAGCTTGTCGTTATACAGGCGGTCAAGTTCTATTTCGTCCTTCGTTGAACTGCCCTTGTATCGGCCGGCAAGTAACTCAAACTGAAGCTTCTCCTCAGAATTCATCAGATTATAGCTCGTCAGGTCGGCCCACGACACGGTGGCCGAGCCGTTATACGTCAAATCCAGATGACCGGCCTTAGGCTTCACCGTCTCTACGACCACGACGCCGTTGGCTGCCTTCGAACCATAGATGGCCGTAGAGGCTGCGTCCTTCAGTATCGTGATGCTCGCCACGCGCGACATGTCAAGGTCATAGATGGCCTGCAGCGTAGATTCAAAGCCGTCGAGGATAAACAGCGGCTGGTTAGGATCCTCCGCCAGTTCGTCACGCGTCGAAATCAACGAAGACTTACCGCGAATCTCAATATCAGGCAAGTGGTTAGGGTCACTGCCGAACTCCATGCTCTCCAGCATGTTAAACGAAGGATCCAGCGTCTTCAAGCTCTGTAGCACATTCACCGTACCTACGCTCTGCAGCTGTTCCGCCGAGAACGTGGCAGAAGAACCCGTGAAGCTCTCCTTGTTCTTGTTCACGATACCCGTCACGACAGCCTCGCCGATAGCGTTTGAAACTTCAAGAGCTATATGAAGTTCCTCACCCGGCTTCACGGTCACATCCTTCTTCTTCATTCCCACATAAGACACGGTCACCGTCTTAACATTAGCGGGAAGAACAAGCCGGAAGTGGCCTTCGGCGTCAGTCACTGTGCCCTTCATCTTGCCTCCTTTCGAGACAACATTTGCACCTATCAGCGGCTCGCCGGCATCATCCACCACAGTACCACTGATTGTCACTCCTTGATTTTGCGCCATAGCAGGCTGCACGGCAAACGTCACGACGCTGAACATAAGCACCGAGACAACTGTCCTCAACAGCCTACCAGGCATTTTCATAAAACATTTCATGTAAAAATATTAGATTTTAGTCTATTTGTTTTCTACGTCTGCCGAGCGACATCAGCAATATCGGCCGCGCCTACCAATGTCATTCATAGCACCATCCCGTCAGTTAAGCGAGAACACAAAAGCCTCATTTTGCTCTGCAAATTTACGAATAAACCACAACAAGACAAAGAAAAAAAACTAAAAATTTTCAAAAATGCCCAAAAAAATTTCATTACCCCCTCATTTACCCCCCCCATTTTTGCAATCTGCGCCTTGCATTCTCTATTATCCTCCCATTTCACCCTCCGCTCACAACCCCATTACTCCCATTGTCCCGTAACCCAAAATGCCCCCTTTCGCCCCCACCAATTGCTAGCACCCACGTCCAATAACAGTTCCGAGTGCCGGCGGGTTCCGCCCGCCGGTCTGTCCTCGGCTCAGTGGAAAAAAGCTGGGGGCAGATAATTGTGTTAAAGAAGAATTTCGTA
>JAKSLT010000026.1 GCA_024401055.1 Bacteroidaceae bacterium
CCCCCAAGCCCCCAGCCTCTCTCTGGCTCCGCCATCTCTCCCCTATTGGGGAAAGATTTCGCTCTATGAGCGAGGGGATGTGACGGGTTCGGAGCTCTCCCCCAAAGGGGGAGCGGGGAGGGGGCTTCCCCTCGGGGAAGTTGGAGGGGGTCTGGGGGGCCTTTGTCCCTACGCCTGCGTAGCCAGCAACGGGCACGTCTATATCAACTGCGGCACCTCCGCCGACGGCCTCCACCCGGACAACCGCGTCGTGGTCGTCAACGCCGCCACACTTATCATAGAGCGCACCATTACCGTGGGGAACAATCCCTACGACCAGATAGCGGCCGATGCCGACGGCAACGTCTTCACCGTATGCCTCGGCGACTACAGCGCCGCTCCCGAAGTGTGGAAAATAACCCCAGAGGGCACCGCCGCACCCTGCGCCATCGGCAACCTTATCGCCACTCACGGCCACACGCTCTACGTAGCCCATGTGCAGGCAGACTGGAGCACCTGGCCCGAAGTCACGGCCACCACCGACTACGCCACCCTCAACACGCGCACCGGCGCCCTCCAGCCGCTCCAACTTCAAGCCCCCCAAGCCCCCCTTTGGGGGGATGTGACGGGTTCGGAGCTCTCCCCAGGGGGGGGAGGTGGGCTTTTGCCGACGGGCAAAATGCAGGGCCTTTATCCCTCCTGCCTCGCCATCTCATCCGCCGACGGCAACCTCTACATCGCCTCCGACGCAGCCCCCGGAAATTACAATTCCCCCGGCTCGCTCCACGTCTTCTCTCCCTCCGGCACGCATCTGGCCTCCTATCCTGCGGGGCCACACCCGTACAGCATCGTTTTTCCAACAAATCGGTGAGGCCGGAAACCTTTGCCTTAACCATAACTTTTCCCGCTGTCAAGGCTTAATGGATACTTACACCCTTTTACACCAGCCTCAACTATATAACGAGCACCCCGCCAAGGCAATTCCTCAGCGGGGTGCTTCTATTACTCTCCATTGCAGGAGGGTTCAAGTGTTCCTTTTTTACGTCCCCATTCCATTCCCCTCCCTTGAGGGAGGGGTTAGGGGTGGGTCTGTAGGGGTTAGGGGTGGGTCTTATTCCCAATCATCCGCCCAACTATCCTGTGCGCGGGTGTCAAACTCTCCTGTCTCGCCGCCAAACGGTATCTCGCTGGCGCCGCCAAGGAAAGCTCGCTCGGATGTCATGGAGGCCAGCTCGGCCTCGGGGATAATATACTTCTTCATAATTAGAAAATTAGAAAATTAGCAAATTTGCAAATTAGCAAATGTGAGAATTAGCAAATTATATTGTCTGTCCGCAGGGCATTTCCGAATTTGCTAATTTCCAAATTTGCTAATTAATAATCTTTTTACCGTTTACGATGCTGATGCCCTTCACGGCGCCCTTCACGCCACGGCCCATAAGGTCGTAAGCTACAGGGCTCTCACCCTTGGGGGAGCTGGAGGGGGCAATGATTGCTTCCGTTTCATCTTCGCCGTCCACCACAATCTTTATGCTCTGGGCTCTGGTGGTGTAGCAGCCGCCGCGGGCCGTGAGCTCCATGTACCAGCGCTGGGCGCCGAGCACCACGCTGGCGCTGTTGGCCTTGTTCAGCGCACCGCCGCTCAGGGCGTAGTAACCGTTGGCGTACATATCCGTCACAGGAGTATAGGAACCCGTGAAGGTATAGATATAATCCACGCTGCTGCAGTCGATGCTGTTGCTCTCTGCGGGCTCCAGCGTCTTGTCGGTAAGCGTGAGCGTCTTGTTGCCGGTCTCCTTGGCGCGGATGAGGTAGGGATAGTTAGGCTCGGTGCTGCCGGAGGTCTTCTTCTGCACTACGAGATAGGTGCGGTCAAACACGCCGTCGTCGTTGTCGTCGTAGTCGATGAAGTTATACACGCGGGCAATGTCGAAGTCGTCGCACCACTCTTCATAGTCCAGCGAGAAGGGTATGTAGAGGGCCTGCCAGTTCGTATTCTTGAAGTTGCGGGTGTAGGTGAGAAGACCCACCTTCGTGCTTGTGCCGTTGGTGTATTCCGTACCGTCAACAAGCCCTATAGGCTGAGGCTCAAAGTAGAACGAAGAGCCTTCATCGTTGGTACTCCAGTAATTCAAGTTAACGTGACTATTCAGGTATTCAACATTTTCCTGATACAGAGAAAAGACGTCCTGTTCCTTGAATTTTGAACCATGAGTAGCTCCCCTCAATTCCCAGATATCACTCGCCGTGCCATTGATTGTGGCTATCGTTTCAGTGCCCTTCAGCGTCTCACCGCCAAAAGCCTTGTTATGCAGGCGGAAACCGTCAATCAGATTACCGGTAATATACCAGAGGTAATTGTCATTGACATTCTCCGGGTCGCCGGCGCTTCCGGTGTCCTTGCCATTACCGGAATCATCCACGTAGATGTACCTGTCCTGATTAGAATGACCATGAATGATGCCGTATATCGGAGCATCTTCGTCCGTTGTAACGAGGAAAGGCAAGTTTTCTTCACATTCCACTGTCACGACGTCGCCGTCATGAAGGTCAGTAAGGTCACTGGTTGATACTATCGTTACAAATTCCTGCTCAGGGGCAGTTACCTCGCTGAGGTCTTCAAACAACTTGGTTTGAGAGCGCCATTCGTGGCCGCCAATGGTATAATTGAAAGTAATATTGCCCTTGTTTGCAATAAGGTTTTCCAACGCGGCGACTTCGGCCTCGCTGAGTTTAATCAAATTCCAATGAGAGGCAGGTTTGTCAGGAACCCATTGGACAACATAGTTTTTGTCAACAGCTGCATGCACACCACTGCAATAACCACTTACCTCATCAGCGGTAGCCGTACTGCTATTCTCCAGAATCCAAATACCTTCATTTTCCGTTGTACGTTCTGCCGGGATAATAGAGAAGGTCTCAGTAGCGGTCTCCGTAGTAGGGATTGCCTCAAATATTTTATTGGCTTTATTCATATACCTTCCTGACAGCACGTTCTGAAGAGTATATTTCCCTTCGCTGTCCACAGAGATTTTCCACACGTACTTCAAATCGGAGGAATGGAGGTCACCATCAGATGAAATTGTATAACTCCCCCACTTGACACGATTGACAGAGACATCTTCATAAACCGCATTGTTGGCACCACGGGCGGGACTGGTGATGAAATAATAGTCATAGTCAAAAGGCCTGTTTATATTTGAGAAATATGTTCCCCATGCAGAAGCCTTGTAGGCACCGACTGACTCTTCGGGAACATACAGGACGGCATTGATGGGCATTCCGCTGAAAACGTTATCATCCAAGGTGGGAGGTGTCGTCGCGTTACAATAAATGCGAGAGAGAGACGAACAACCATTGAAGGCATTGTTTCCTATGCTCGTACAATCTTCAGGAATAATCACCGAAATCAGAGAAGTGCAATTAAAAAAAGCTTTATTGCGAATACTCGGAGAGACCGCATAAGTATCTCCACCATATTCTATCTCCTTCACAAACTCGATAGTAGTAATATTCTCAATAGCCGCACCTACAATCGTGGCCGTCTTACTGGATGAATCCAGATTATAAACAATGTCGTTGATATAAAGAACAAACAGGCTGGGCTCTGCATTAATATTGAAATCCGCAGCCTCTTCTATCACATAAGTATTGCCTGCGTCATTTGTCGTCCAGTTGTCAATGACAAGATTGGTTTCACCATTGATATTCATGACATGAGTATTGTCAAACTTCAGTATCCCGTTCTCCAGGTAAATGGGCTGGGCTTGTTCCAGCGTGGATACCAATAGTCCCGTGTTGGAGACATACAGATGATAACCTGCACTCATTAGGTAGTAGTCATCTCCGTTTTTCACAAAGGCAAACTGCTGCCGCGGGTCGGTAGAATCTTTCGTATAGTCTGCTTGAGCAAGGGACATTATGTACATTCCTTTTATGCACAGACTGGAACGTTCTGTTGTCAGCGTATAGCTCTTTGCAGGATTTGTTTCGCTAAGACTCGTAATCTGAGCCAACGAAGGCACGATGCACGAAAGCATCAGTGCGAGAAAAAGAAGAAATCTTTTCATAATGTTTTGTTTTTAGGGGTTAATAATATGGGGGTGATTAGTTGTTTTCAGACACACATTATATATTATTATATCAGCACCCGCAGCTTCTCCTGCAACGCGGCGCTGTAGAGGTCGGTGCGCAGGGCGAGGGGCGTGCGCGGAAGGCGGAAGGTGTGGCTGGGGATGGTGGCACCGCGGCATATTACGCGGCGGAACACGCCGAGGGCGCGCTCCACGTGCAAGGCACCCAGTGCGGCCAACTCCGCGGGGAACGCGCCGAGCGGCACGCGGTGCGCCAGGTTCTCATTGCCCAGCAGGCAGCACGCGGCCGTGTGGGCCTCGCTCTCCAGATACACGTACTCCTTCGGCTGCACGGCTTCGGGCAGGGCGGCACCGATGCGGCGTGCCATGTCGTAGCGCGTCAGAGGCCCCACCCACGGGTCGCCGCCGTAGTGGGCGCACACGTCGGCATAGAGTGCCTCGAAGTCGTCGTAATGCCGGAAGTCGCCCAGCGTGGCAGCCACGTGGCGCAGAGCCTCGGCCCTGTGGCCTTGCAGCCTCGGCACGGACGACAGGCGGCGCTGGTGCTCGCCGATGAGCACCACCTCGGCCTTCTCCATATCGGAGAACTCCGCGCCCTGCACCACCTGCCGCACCAGCCGGTATTCTGCCAGCAGCACAGGGCGATAGCAGGCCGCGTAGGCCGCAGCCAGGTCGGAAAAGGAGGAAAAGCGTGCGGCAATAAAGTTGGGCATGCTAAGTAAGCTGTGAGGCCGCCCCCTGCCTTAGGTAAATAGTTCCTTACAAGAAAAGCGTAGGGACTTGTCCTTACTCATCTACCAACTGGTATCGCCAAACACCATAATCAATATGAATAAGAATATAGCAACCCCACGCCGATATGCAATTGCTATGCGGCGTGGAATGTGCCGTATGCAACGTTACATACAGGTGGACGTCACATACCCTTTATCCCTTGATTATGTGAAACTGGCGATTTCGTTGATAAGGATAAAGCGTGGAACGCCTTCTTGGCTAACGATATCTTTCGCTAGCGGCTGCAAAGTTACTAACTTTTCGTTAAACAGCCAAATAAATGAAAAGAAATGTGGTGCGTAAGGAAATATATGCTGTGTATATATTTAATGTACGCGCATACACGCGCGAACTACATCCCCCCCCCTACGCCTTCCACACCCTCCCCCATAAAGACACCGCACCCCGCCAAGGCCTTCATTCCTCAGCGGGGTGCTTCTATTACTCTCCATTGCAGGAGGGTTCAAGTGTTCCTTTTTTACGTCCCCATTCCATTCCCCTCCCGCTCGCAGAGCGGACCCTTTCCCCGCGTTAGCGGACCCTTTCCCCAACAGGGGAGAGGTGGCGAAGCCGGAGAGAGGCTGGGGAGAGGTGGCGAAGCCGGAGAGAGGCCGGGAGGGGTTAGGGGTGGGTCTGTAGGGGTTAGGGGTGGGTCTTATTCCCAGTCGTCCGTCCAGTCGTTCTGGGCGCGGGTGTCAAACTCTCCTGTCTCGCCGCCAAACGGTATCTCGCTGGCGCCGCCAAGGAAAGCTCGCTCGGATGTCATGGAGGCCAGTTCGGCCTCGGGGATAATATACTTTTTCATAATCATATCTATTGAATAATCTTTTTACCGTTTACGATGCTGATGCCTTTCACGGAGCCCTTCACGCCGCGACCCATAAGGTCGTAAGCTACAGGGCTCTCCCCCTTGGGGGAGCTGGAGGGGGCTTCAATTCCCTCCGTCTCATCTTCTCCGTCCACGAGGATGCGTATGTTTTTGACATGTGTGGCAGAAGGATAGCCGCCGTTTCGTGTGGTAATTTGCATGTACCAGCGCTGGGGCTTGAGTTTCACGCCAGAGTCTTCGGCTTTGTTCAAGGCTCCGTTGGAGAGGGCATAGTAGCCATTGGCAAACATGTCGCTGACGGTCGTGTATGTACCATAGAAGGTATAGTCGCAGTCCATGCTTCCGCAGTCCACGGAACCCGTCTCAGCGCGTTCCAGCACCTTGTCAGTCATCACGAGAGTGTGCTTACCCGTGTTCTTTGCGCGAATGAGATAAGGCGTGTTGGCAACGGTGCTGCCGGTTGTCTTCTTCTGTACAACGAGGTACGTGCGGTCAAATTTTCCGTCGTTGTTGTCATCGTAGTCAATGAAGTTGTATATGCGGGCAATCTCGTATTCATCTTCCAACTTCTCACAGTCGATAGAGAAAGGCACGTAGAGGGCTTGCCAGTTTGTGTTGGTGAAGTCACGGGTGTATGTAACCTTGTCGTAATGCACGGCGGTGGCGGCGTTATAGGCGGTGCCGTCAGCGAAGGTGATTTCCTTGGGTTCCGTGGGCGGCACGATGGGGGAGTCGCTGCCGGGCAGAATGGGTGCCTGAGCTTTGAGGGGCAGGGCGGCAATGTTTGTGTCGATGGTGTTGTAAACCTCGCTGTCGGAGCAGTCTTTTTCATAACCTGTGCCGTAGCCGTAGTTGTCCCATGAGCTTACGAATGCCACCACATCCATCTTGTCGGCATCGGCTATCAAGCTGCCGTACTTGTCTTGCAAGGTTATCGTGTATGTCTTTTGGAACACGCCGTCCTCGCGTGGGGTGAGCGCATCGCCGTTGAGGTCGGTTATGGTGGCGCGCGACACGCCGTTGTGCTCAAAGCTGTCGCCGTAGCTGGATTGATAGCCAATGAAGCCGTTCTGGGTGATGAATATGCTCAGGCGGGGGTCGGGGATGCCGTCGGCCAACTTACCGCTTACCACCACTTTCAGCTGGCGGGTTTTGGGGTCGTATGTGCTGCCGTCGAGTGAGAGGCTCACCTTGCAGGGCTTTGAGAGGCGGCTGCCCACGATGTTGCCATTCTTGATTTCCGAGGCACGCTTCTGGTAGCCTTCATAATTGACGAATCGCTCATTGCCGCCACGATCCACAAGATAGTTGGGGAAGCCGCGCACTCCCCAAGTCGCGGCCAAAGGATTGTGCAGGGTGGGAATGCGCAGGTAACCCGGGCCGGTGGGGTCGCTGAAAGCATAGTGGCGCATTTCGTAAATCTTATTCTGGTAGCCGAATGAGGTGATATAGTTGTCCAGTATCACGTCGTCATTGTAGCAGTACTGGCAGCCTTGACCCGTGTACTTCTCGATGAGCACCTTGTGGTGGGTGAAGTCATCGAAGTCGAAGTCAGAGGGCACGCCGTCTCCGTCCACCACGTCTTCCTGCCCGTCATTGGCAGCGAGGGTGATGGTGCTTTCGTAGTCGGTGTAGTTGGGGGCGGAGCAGTAGAGCGTATAAGTGCCGGCGGAGGAGGCTTTGGCCAGTTTCAGAGCCACGTTGCCTTCGCTGTCAGTCAGCCCTACGGCAGCAATGGTGCGGCCGGCGCTGACGCAAACCACGGCCTTGGGGGCAGCCTTCACGTTGATGATATGTCCGGCCACGGCAGAAGCGGGAGCCGTTACCTTCATCGTGAGGGGCGTGGTGTAGTAAGGCTGATAGGTGGGGTCGCCGAAGAGTTCCCACCATTCAGTAGATTCCTCCGCATTCGCTTTAGCATAAGCATTAACGCTGAAACTACCCATGGCAACGCCCTCGCCCAGAGTGCGGGCATGCTGGTTGAGAGGGTCTTTATCAGAAAGAGGGAACATGCTCGCCATAAAGCCAAGGTAACTCTGCCCGTCCTTCAGTCCCCCCTTCATAAAGTAAATATTGGATATCGCACCACTCTCGCGCGTAGCACCGATGAAAGCCACACTTCCAGCCTTGGGCATGCGCTGCATCTGTTCGGCAAGACAAAGCACGTCGCGCCACGGGCCGCCATTATCGAATTTACCCGTGAGGCAAGTCATGCCAATCATCAACGGATAACGCCCCTCGTTGGACAATTGGCGCGCCTTCTCAATGTTGTACGACGCACCGTTGAAACCCGTCACGAGGCTATGCCCGAAGTACGTCAGCGTGGCAGCCCCCTCGTTAATCCACGTGTTCACATTGGAAGAAGAAGCATCCGTCTCCCTTACCGTAACGTTGCACTTGCGCAGATAATCCATCGTGTAGCCATAGCCCTCCACAGTAGGAATATCGTCGGCAGGATTGTGCAAGCCGATAGAAGAATTGAGCCACTGCCCGTCGGCCGCACACAGCTTCGCCATATACTTGGTTTTCTCCATTTGCGCACGTATATCATCGGCATCATAGCAGGAGAAGCGCCCCACGTATGCTTCGGGGATGTAGTCGCCCGAGTATTCGCCGTAGAAATAGTCGGTCACATAGCTGCCTTTGTCATAGTATTTCGTACCGTTGAAAGCCGGCACATGTTCGTAGTCACCCATGATGAGTACGAATGCGGGACGGCTCTCTTTGAGGTGGCTTTGAATAGCTTTTGCGAGGTCTTCGCCCGTCAGAGCACCGTTACAGTCGTAATCATCGGCATACACCTCCTCCACCTCATAGCCCTGCTGCGTCTTCCACAGCGCATACTCCTGGGCAAGAGCCGAGAACTGCCTGAGCGTAACGATGGCCATCTTCACCGCCTTGCCGTCAACGGGCACCGAGGAAGAGCGCACCATCGGTTTGCCTATCAGCGTGTCGTCGTCGTCACCGTCCGGCTCCGGCTCATAGGAAGAACCCACAAACCAGATACGGATTTCAGAGACGCAGAACTCGGCGGAACTGTCCTCCGCAATAAATACGATGTGGTTGGAGTTGCCCTCCCACATAGAGGTGCCGTTCAGCCTGAACTTGAGCGAGCCGTTGTCATCCTTGGCGACGACCTTACCCGCCTTCTTGGGCACACCCGTGAACTTGATGCAGGCAATGCTCTGAGAGGAAGAAATCTCAAGCTCGTTGTTGATGCTGCCGCTGGAGTAAATGTTGGCACCCTCGGCGTAGTATTTATACGTCACGCTGACGCCGCCGGCAGATTGGGGCGAAGGCGCAATGAGGTCAAACGTCACGTCCTGCGCCTTGGCTGAGAACCCCACAGCCTGCAGAAGCACCGCGGCCAGAAATATGAGAATTTGTAATTTATGTTTCATATACAAGAATAGCGAACTATTAACGAATTATTTTTTTCCCGTTTACAATGTGGAGGCCGCGGATTTCACCTCTTGCCTTACGGCCTTGAAGGTCAAAGGCGGCGTCCCCGTTTTTGTTTTCGACTTCGTTAGCGACGAAACCTTCCACATCATCCTCGTCGTTTACAAGGATGCTAAAGCTTAGAGGACGTGTATTATAGTTGTTGTCGCGAGCCGTCATCTCCATATACCAGCGCTGGGGAGCGAGTTTTACGGTAGAGTCTTTAGCCTTCTTCAAGCTACCGTCAGCCATAGCGTAGTAGTCCTTTGCGTACATATTCGTCACTTCTGAATAGGTGCCGCTAAAAGAATAAATATAGTCCACGCTGCGACAACTGTAAGTATTTTTCTCGGCGCGCATCATTTTCCTGTCACTCATTACGATGCTTTGTTTCCCGGCTTGCTTGGCGCGGATGAGATAGGGCACGTTGGGTTCGGTGCTACCTTCTACTTTTTTCTGCACAACGAGATAGGTGCGGTCAAAGACTCCGTCATTGTTATCATCGTAATCGATGAAGTTGTAAATGCGGGCTATCTCAAACTTATCACTCCACTCTTCATAGTTGATGGAGAAGGGCACGTAGAGTGCCTTCCATTTTGTGTCAGAATAGTTGCGCGTGTATGTTATCTTGTCATAGCGTACGGCAGATTTTCCGTCGTAGGGTTTGCCGTCTTCAAAGACAATTTCCTTGGGTGTGTCGTCTGCGCCTACATAGACCGTAACCTTGCTAATGAATTGGTCGTTTTGGGTAGCAGTGAAAGTAATGTCGGTGGCAGAACCTGTCCAGATAGCCGTTGCCGGGTCGAAGGATCCGGTGTTCACTGTGGCCGCCATCGTGCCATCCAGTGTTTCAAACTCTATCTTGGTGATATTGCCTCCCGAACTGGCCACATTGATAGAGAACCCACCGTTGGCCAGATACAAATATGTCATGTAAGCAAAGCCACTCACGGTGATTGGATCCTGGGTGTCAGTGTAACTGTCAAAGAAATAGTTGCCGCTTACTTCAAATTCATAAGACTGGGCTTTGGCCGTGAACCCCAATGCATGAAAAAGGGCGATGGCAAGGAGCAGGACTCCTCTTGTCCTTCCATGGAAGAAAGATCGAATAGGGAGTAAGTGTTTCATTTTTTATAGTATTGTATATTATTTATTGTATTATTTTCTTGCTGCCGGCAATGACGATGCCGCGTTGAGCATTTGTTGCTGCATTTACGGCACGGCCGGTTAGATCGTAGGTGTTGTTCTTTTGATATTTGACGTCTGAAAGTTCATCGATTCCAGTTGTCAGCGTTTCATCAAAGTCTAGCAAGAATGCAGACACGCCAGCCACGGAGGGCTGATAATAAGCTCGGTTTGCCTTCAGCTTGGCATTCTCAGCGTATTTATAGAAACCGAGACAGCCGTTGACGATGGAAAGGACATACGAACCACCAGGATTTGGCGTTTCGGTAAGCACACCCTTCAGGCAGCCACGGTCGGCTTTGCCGTAATTGGGAGCAGCGTAGAAAACGTATGGCTTTGCACTGCCCTCTAGGATAACACCCGTACGGGCGGGGATAACACCATCGGTGATAGCTGCCGTTTTCAGAGAGCCATTATCCTCAGTGGCCGTGTAAGCTTTGAGTCCATCGGGGATAGAGAGTGCACGGTCTGCATAAAGCGTGGAATATCCCGCGCTTCCAATGGTATTTACCATAACAGGGCGTGTGTCGTACACATATTTCACGGTAACCGTAGGGCCTTCCTCGCCCTCTATATACAGAGTGAAGTTCGTGATGCAGGTGCCGGTCTTGGGCTCCCATGTGTCGGTGTAGCCGCAACTCCACTCACATAGGGAGGGAATGTCCTTGCCGGCGGGTATGATGAAGTTGCCGCTGGTATAGTCGCCGTTGGCATCGCGTGAATAGCACTTGCCGGAAATGCATTCCGAGAAGCTGCCGTGAGGCATATTTATGGAATAATGGAGGTTGGCAGTAATGTCTTCTGCGCTCTTGTTGCGGAGTGCGGGAGCAGGGAACATCACGTCGCCCCATTCGGCATCTATCTCAGGGGTGATAATCATTGTCTCGCCGTCGCCGTATTCCATGCCGTCGCAAGGATTGACGAACACGACGGGGCTTTCCTTGGGCGTGCAGGAGGCCTTTACGTCGGCAAGGGTGTAGGTGGCTGTGGCGGGCAGGGAGGGAGCGTGGTAGTCGGCTTTGGCTACGGCTGTAACCTCAAAGGCCACGTCGGCGCAGCTCACGTTGCCGCCGGCGGTGGTACCCTCAATGGGAGCGAGAGTATAGTGGATGGCGGCGCCTTCGGTGGCGCTGCTGAATTGCAATGCGCCTTTCTTCAAGCTGATGACGGGCGTGTCGCAATCAGGGCCCGTGGTTTTGGGGAGTTCTGACAAGGCTACTTCGTCGGCGTTGTGTACCTCGCTGTTGAAATAGTCCTTTTTGCCGTCCTTCTCGGGGTAGGTGTAGTCGTCAAAAGAACTGATGAACACCACAAGGTGCATATTGTCGGGGTCGGCGGCAATTCTTCCGTAAGAAGTATTAAGTGTGTACTCCTTGGTATAGTTGAACTTGCCGTTTTCTACTGTGAGCGTCTCGCCGTTTACGCTGGAGGTCAGGCAAGCGCGAGAGCTGTTCTGGTAAGCGTGATTTGGGTTGTCCTTCATATTATCCTGCGCGAGGAACACGTTGATGGCGAGGTCGGGTACGTCCGTTGTAACTTCGCCGCGTGCACGCACGGTGAGTTTCCGCGTGGCGGGGTCGTAGGCAGAGCCCTCCAGCGAGAGGCTTACGTATGTGGGCTTGGCCAGACGCTTGGCAATATCATCCCAACTGGAAGAACTGAAATTATTGAAGTCCACCTTGTAGTCAACTGGGCTGTAGTACTTGTAGCCATTGGCGTTGCAACGGTCAATAAGATAAGAGGGCCATTCTTGGATTATCCAAGTTTGTCGCAAGGCTTGGTGGACAGCCGGTACCTGAATCTCATCCGTGGTATAGCTGTTGTGGCGCATGAGCACAATCTTGTCCTCGTAGCCGGGATGATTGGCAAGGAATTGGGCATAGAACTGGTCGGCGGAGGGACAATGGAGGCAATCAAGCCCCGTGTGCTTTTCCACCAATACCTTGTTGCGCTTGAAGGTACGCACCGGCTCCTGCTGGCTGGCACCGGCAAGCGGTGCGCGGAAAGGATTGGCCGCCTGAACTTCATGACGCGTTAGCTTCTTTGCGCTGGCGGAGCCGGAGAGCAACTCGTCGAGGGTGAGGTTGAGCGTGGCTGTCTCGGAGTTGCCCATACCTTGGGCAGATGCGTATGCCGAGAGGGTGAAGGTTTGGAGAGGGAGATTCTTATCGGCGATGCCGGTGGCCTGCGGTGCGTTGGGTGTAAGATTGTAGTGGCAGGTGGCACCGGGCGTGGTGCTGCTGATGGTGAACTGCCCGCCCTCGTAGGCGATGGTGGGCGTGGCAAGGAAGGCCGTGGAGCCTTCGTACCAGATGCGGGTGCCGGAAATGAAGTATTCGGCGTTGTCGTCGGCTGCGGCAAACACGATATGGCTGGATTTTCCCGTCCACTTGGACGTACCCTGTGGCTGGAAGTCGAGTGTGCCGTTGTTGTTCAGTACGACCACTCCGCCGGCCCTTCTCACTGCGCCCTCGAAGTCGATGCGCACGATGTCCTTTGTGGAGGAGATGTCAAGCACGTTGTTGATAGTGCCACCCTTGTCGATATTGGCACCTTCTTCATACCATTTGTAAGTTACTGTTACGGCTCCTTCTGTACGAGGGCCGCCCGTTTTAAGGTCTAAAGTAATATCTTGTGCGGCCAGCGAGAGGCCGAAACAGGGCAGGAAGGCTACAAGGAGCAGCAAGCTATGGAGGAGGAATTTGTGTCTTAACATATTGTGAATAGGTGTTTGATTTTTATTTCTTGATGTTTAACCGTATGCAAAGATACAACAAATTATTTGCGTTTCCAAACGATTGCAGGAAAAAGTTGCAAAAACCTGAAATCAGGCGGAGAGGAGAAAAGGTAGAGTCTGCAATATGGAGTATGTTATCGGAGAATAAGCGGCACGTTGCGTAAAAGTGGCGGTTCGGCGCGAAGGGGGGCCAACGACTTTTTGACTCTCCCTCCTTTTATTATTATCTGTATGCGGTTTGGTCTTACAGCTTCACGCACGCCTTGATGCGGCGGGCAATGAGACGGTAGCCCTCGGCGTTGGGGTGGAGACCGTCCAGGAAGAGTTCGGGACGGAAGGTGCCGTCAGCGTTCAGTACGGCAGGGGATAGGTCGAGGTAATACACGTCCGCGGCATCCTTCATCGCGGCAAGGGCGGCCTGAATGGCGGCATTGGCGCGGGGCCAGCGGTCGAAGCGGTCGGCGCGGGGCAGAATACCGCACACGTGTATCTGGGCCTTGGGCTGACGGACGCGCACAGAACGGACGAGTTCCGCGATGCCCCGGGCTATCTCGGCGTCGGTGTTGACGTCGAGGTTGTTGGTGCCCATGAGTAGGAACACGTGGGCGGCCTCATAGCCGTCGAGTTCGCCGTGGCGGATGCGCCAGAGGGCATTCTCTATGCGATCCCAGCCGAAACCGAGATTGCTCACGGTGTGGCCGCGCCAGAGGTCTTCCCAACTGTCGGCGCCGCGCACGAGACGGCCGGTCGGAAGGCCGGCCCAGTAGTGAGTGATGGAATTGCCTATAAGCACGACGTCGGGCGGCGCGGCGGCATTCTGCTTCAGGACGGCTTCATGGCGAGCACGCCAGTCATAAGGGTCGCGCTGCTGGGTGACCCCCTCCAACTCCCCCGAGGGGGGAGAATCCAAGAGCGATTTGAGGCTCTCTCCCTCGGGGGAGTTGGAGGGATGGAGAGGCAAAGTCTCTCCCCTCTCGGGGGAGTTGGAGGGGGTCTCATAGAGAATGGCGCTTATTGCCCTCTCCACGGCATCGGCCTGACGGCGCATGCCGAGGTCGGAGGGGTGGATACCTTCTACCATGTCGTCAAGGGTGAAGCCTATAGCGTCGTGGGTGAGATAATAGAGGCCGGTGACGCCCTCGGCCAGCAAAGCGTCGTAGGCACGGCGCAACTGGAGGTTGGCGCTCTGCCACTGCTGCCGGGAGGTGGCGGAAGTGGCGTCGCCAGTGTAGCCGCTGTGCTCCACGAGAAGTATGGGTGCGGAGGAATGGGCGCGAAGCGTATGCACGCCGTCGAGGGCGCGCCGGAATATGGAAGCGAGATGCGTGCCCTTTGTCATGTTGGGCATACAGTCGATGATGAAAAGGCGGGCGGGCAATTCGGCCATGGCATTAAACACGGCGGGAGCCAGCAGGCCGTTGCCCGAGAAGCCGAGATTGACGACGGGGTGCTGGAGTTCGCGCGCCAGAATGGAAGGCCATGCCATGCCGGGCCGCGAGGCGCAGGCGCCCTGAACGATGGAGGTGCCGTAGATGACGATGGGGCGCTCCTGACTGGCGGGGCGGAAGGCGAAGACTGCCGTAGAGTCCACGCCGATGCTGAGCCAGCTCACCTCGTTATAGAGCGGGAGCGAGAGGGTGAAGTCATAACCGTGGTCGGAACGGCATTTCTCGTAAGTAATATGGTAACGATAGGTGACGGTATCGCTGAAAGTATAAAGAGGAGCACACCAGCGTATGCGGCCGTCGGCATCTGTGGCATAGAGGTCGAGGCCGCTGACGCTCGTGGCCGGCATGTGGGCCATGGACAGTCTGTCGCTGACGACGTAGCGCACGGTGATGTCGGGGGCATTGGTATTGAAGCCCACGGTCAGCCCCGCGCTCTGCCGCGAGAGGTTCCACACGGCGGGATGTACCTCCGTGGCGAAACGCTGAGGCAGGCGGGTGTAAGCGCCGACCTGCTCTGTGGTCCAGCCGCGCCCCTCCACAACGGGGAAGGATGCCTGCAACGGGTCGTGCCACTGGACTTGCGGGAATACGGTGACGGAACCCACCACGCTCATCAGTAATATGAGTGAGAAACGACGCTTCATAACGTGACGAAGGGGGAAAAAAGGAAAGGGTATGAAAAAAAGCGTACAGGGTGGTTGTCTGTTCGCAAAGTGGGGACGCTCAGGGCTGCCCTGAAGTGGGCATTTCCCCATCGGGCTGGGCAGGAAGGGGTTCGGGGTCTTGAGACACGGGGGGGTCTTCCTCCGTGGCCTGTACGAGGGGGGCGCAGAGGGCCTGGCACACGGCATCCTGAAAATTGCGTCCCTCCGAAAGGCTGCGCACGCCTTGGTTCATGATGGCGAAGGCGAGCATGCGGCCGTCGGCGGCCTGCGCATAGCCGGCCAGTGTGCTCACGCCCGTGACGGAGCCCGTCTTGGCCATCACGTTGTGGCGCGCGGGGCCGGCGGTCATGCGGCGTTGCAGGGTGCCGTCGTGGCCGGCGAGGGGCAGCGTGGGCTGCAGGTGGCGGTAGAGGTTGGGGTGCTGCCACGCATAGCGCAACAGGAGGACGAGGGCCTCGGGCGTGGTGTAGTTGTAGAGGGAGAGACCGCTGCCGTCGGCTACGGTGTACGACGCGCGGGGCACGCCTATCGCGGAGAGGAGGGCTGCCACTTGCTCCGCGGCAGCTTTGCGCGTGGGGCCGAGCTGATAGAAGAGGCTTTCGGCGTATTGGTTGTCGGAGTGCTTCATCATGCGGCGGAGCACGGTGTCTATGCCGGTGAGGGTCTCCGTCACGGTGTCGGGTGCTGCCGTCAGCGTGGTGTCGGCCAGTGCACGGGTGAAGGCTTCGGCGAATCGGGGGCGTCCTTCGTAGAGGAGGGGCGAGAGGGAGGGGTTGTCGTCGTCCCAGCACCAGCCCCACCCGAGGGGGATGGTGTCCTTGAAGGACTCGTCGTAGGTTATCGGGGGCTCTGCGCCGTCGGGGCACAGCTGCTTGACGGTGCGGGCCAGGCGCTTCATGTCGGCGGCCCCGAAGAAGGGGTCCATGCCGCCGCGCACGGTGAGGCGGGTGAGCCGGAGGCTGTCGGGGGCGCCGGGGGTGCGGAGGGTGTCGAAATGGGGGGTGAGGGTGGTGGTGAAGCAATAGTCTCCCCCGAGACGGTAGAGGGCGGTGACGGCGGTGAAGAGTTTCTGGGTGGAGGCGGGGCGCAGTCGCTGGCGGTGGCCGTGGGCATAGAGGGGGGTGTCGGCCGTGAGGTCATAGACGTATAGCCCCAGCTGGGTCTGTTCCAGCAGGGCGCCGTGTGCCTTCAGGACGGTGTCGATGCGGGCGGCAAGGACTAGGCCTAGCGTGTCGGCGGGGGTGGCGGACGCACTGAGACTGAAGACTAGCGATATAAGGCAGTATAAAGCGCGGGGCCTGTTCATCCTGATGTGCTACTCCTTGGCGTCGCCTACTATGTTTTTTCCGAAATAGCTGTAGAAGGCTTCGTTTTCGGAGTAGTCCTTCAGGTATTTCTTCTTCACGTGGAGCACGGCGCCGGGGGCGATGCGGGTGAACACGTCGCGGCCGAGCGTCTGGGGCACGAAGGCCATGTCGTAGATGTGGGCGAGTGCGGCGCAGTCGCTGAAGGCCTCGTCGCCGATTTCGAGCAATCCGTAGGGCAGCTTGACCTGTGCCAACGCGGTACAGCCGGAGAAGGCGCCCTTGCCTATGGTCTCAAGGCCGATGGGGAGGGACACGTCGCTGAGGGCGGTGCAGTCGCTGAAGGCTCCTGTGCCTATGCCGGTCACGCCATCGGGGACTGTCACTTCTTTCAGACTCTTGCATCCGTAGAAGACGCCGTTTCCTATCGCGTCGAGGGCTCCGCCTTCTATTTCGACGGTTTCCAGCTGCTCGCAATTGGTGAAGGCGGAGACGCCGATGCTCACCACGCTCTCGGGAATCTCTGCCGAGCGCAGATTGGGGCAACGGCAGAAGGCTCTGTCCCTGATGCTTTTTACCTTGTCGCCTACCTTGACGGACACGAGGCCGTTCTCACCCGAGAAGGCGGAAGCCTCTACGGCCACTACCTTGATTATCTTGCCGCCGAAGCGGAGGGCGGAGGGCATCTTCACCTCTGCGGTCTCGGACACGAGGCCCAGCACGGTGGCCTCGTCGTTCTTGTTCACGCTGTAGCGCAGCACGCCGTCGGTGTAGTGGTCGCCACTTTTCTCCACGTCGTTTATCACGGCGTATTCCTCCACGATGTCGTCTTCGTCGTCATCTTTGTTGCATGAGGTGAGCACTGCGAGGGGCAGCAGCAGGGCCATGAGTAGGAATATCTTTTTCATTGTGAAAGATTGTTAGGTTTATATTTATGTTAATGATATACTTTTGGGAACAAACCTATCTGTCTTTTATTTTTATCAAGAATTAAAGAATTAGAGAATTTCTTCGTTAGCCTTCTTACCTGGAATTCTTTTGAATTAGCTGCCTGATGCAGCAGAATTCCTACGGACAACGATTCAGCAGTGCTCCAGCACTGCGTAATTCCTAAAAATTCATTTTCAGAACACGATAAAAATTCCTTAATTCTTTAATTCTTGATAAATAAAAACATGTTGTAACAAAGCGTGTATCGTCTCCGTTATTTATGTTTGCCTTTTTCAGTTTACCAGGCGTCCATCCTGTAGCGGTTTTCGTCCTTGTCCTCCAGCATGGAGAGGTAGGAGGTGTAGCGGCTGCGGGCTATGCGGCCTTCGTCGAGGGCCTGCAGCACGGCACAGCCGGGTTCGTGGGTGTGGGTGCAGTCGGAGAAGCGGCAGGACTGGCCTGTCTGGAAGATTTCGCGGAAGTAGTGGCCCAGTTCCTCGCGTTCCATGTCGAACGTGCCGAACCCCTTGATGCCGGGCACGTCAATGAGGGCACCGGAAGGCGACAGCTCGTAGAGTGCGGAGTATGTCGTGGTGTGCTGTCCCGACCCGTGAGCCTCGCTCACCACTTCCGTGCGGGCTCCCGCCGTAGGGATAAGGGCGTTGAGCAGCGTGCTCTTCCCCACTCCACTGTGGCCGGCCAGAAGCGTTGTCTTGCCCGTGAGGAGTTCGCGCAGTGCGGCCTCGCTGTCCTGTTCCGCGGCCAGATGGCGGGCGGAGAGGGCGATGCAGCGGTAGCCTATCTCGCCGTAGAGGCGCATGAGGGCGGCGCACTGCTCCTTTTCCCCGTCGTCTCGCAGGTCGTCCTGCTTGTTGAAGAGGAGCACGACGGGTATGCGGTAGGCTTCGGCGGAGGCAAGGAAGCGGTCGATGAATGTCGTGGTGGTCTCGGGGCGCGCTATGGTGACAAGGAGTAAGGCCTGATCGATGTTGGCGGCGAGGATGTGGCTCTGCTTCGACAGGTTGGAGGCGCGGCGGATGATATAGTTGCTGCGCTCGTCTATCTCCGTGATGAAGGCGTGCCCTTCCTGGCCCGGCGGCGTGAGGGAGACACCGTCGCCCACGGCCACGGGGTTAGTAGTGCGAAGTCCGCGCAGACGGAAGTTGCCCTTCACCTTGCAGGGGATGAGCAAGCCTTCGTCCGTGCGGACGTCATACCATGAACCGGTGCTTCTGACTACACGTCCGTGCATCAGACGGTCATTATTTCCTTCGACTTGGCAACGAGGAGCTCGTCCACCTGCTTTATCATCTTGTCGTGCACTTTCTGCAGGTCGGCTTCGGCATCCTTCTCAAGGTCTTCGCTGAGTCCGTCCTTGATGGCCTTCTTCAGCTTGTCGATACCGTCGCGGCGGATGTTGCGGATGGCCACCTTGGTCTCTTCGCCTTCCCTGTTGCACTGCTTGGTGAGGTCGCGGCGGCGCTCTTCGGTGAGGGGCGGAATGCCGAGGCGGATTACCTCGCCGTTGTTCTCGGGCATGATGCCCACGTTGCTGTCAATAATAGCCTTTTCAATGGGACGGAACATGTTTTTGTCCCAAGGCTTGATGGCGATAGTACGGGCGTCGGGCGTCGTGATGGCGGACACGTTGTTCAGGGGCACCATCGTGCCGTAGGAGTTCACTCTGATTTCGTCGAGGATGTGCACATTGGCTTTGCCGGCGCGGATGTGGCTCAGCGTGTCGTCGAGGTGCATGACGCTCATCTCCATTTTTTCCTCGCATTCGGCGAGAAGCTGTTTCGGGTCTGTCATATTCTTAAGGTTTGAGGTTATTAGTTTCTCCGGTTTTAAGGTTTTGAGGTTGGTTTACGTTAATTTGGCGCAAAGATAGTAAGTTTTTTTGAGAGAAGGGGCATCTTCTGCCGTTTTTTTTCTAATTTTGCCGTGATTTAGTATTTATGATGCTCGCAGACGTTATTCTTCCCCTCGCTTTGCACGGTGCTCTGACCTATCGGGTGCCCGACGCGATAGCCCCCGCCATACGGGTGGGCCAGCTCGTCATCGTTCCCGTGAAACGCAAGCACTACACCGCCGTCGTCCTCCGCACCTACGATGCCGACGCCGACCCGAAATTGCGCGACGTCACCGGCATCGTGGAGCCCGCGCCGCTGGTCACGCCCGACCAGTTGCGGCTGTGGCGATGGATAGCTCAGTATTATATGTGTACGCCCGGCGAGGTGGCGAAAGCCGCCCTGCCTGCGGGCTTCAAGGACGAGGAGAAGATGTCCCGCCGCGCCGCCAAGGCCGATGCCGAGGGGCAGGAAATCCTCTACGCGCCCCTCAAGGCCCTGCCCGAGCAGTTGCGCCATCAGCTCTCGCCGGCCCAGCAGCGCGCCGCCGCCGAGATTAACGCCTTCTGGCAGGCTCCCGAAGGCCGGAAGAAGGACGTGGTGCTCCTCCACGGCGTCACGTCGTCGGGAAAGACGGAAGTGTATGTGCGGCTCATTCAAGAGGCTCTCCAGCGCGGCGAACAGGTGCTCTACCTCGTGCCTGAAATCGCCCTTACCACCCAACTCACTACGCGCCTGGGCAAAGTCTTTGGCCCCCAGATGGGTATCTGGCACAGCAAATTCACGGACAAGCAGCGCATGGACCTCTGGCGGCGCCAGCTCTCGCAGGAGGCCTACCCCCTCGTCCTGGGCGTGCGTTCCGCCGTGTTCCTTCCGTGGCAGCGCCTCGGCCTTATCATCGTGGATGAAGAGCATGAGCAGAGCTACAAGCAGGCAGACCCTGCCCCGCGCTACCATGCCCGCGACGTGGCCACCGTCATAGGCCAGCTCACCGGAGCCCGCGTGCTTCTGGGCAGTGCTACGCCGGCCCTCGAGACATACACCCATGCGCAGAAGGGCAAATACGGCTATGTGAGTCTCGGCGAGCGCTACGGCGGCGTGGCACTCCCTGAAATCGTCGTGGAGGACATGAAGGAACTGCGCCGTAAGCGTCTCCTCACCTCGCCCTTCTCGCCCCGCCTCACCGACGAGACGCGCGCGGCCCTCGCCGGCGGCCAGCAGGCCATCTTCTTCCAGAATCGCCGCGGCTACTCCCCCGTGCTCACCTGCCGCACCTGCGGCTGGACGCCCCGCTGCACCCGCTGCGACGTGAGCCTTACCTTGCATAATCCCAAACCCACCTCAAGCGCCTCCAGACCCACCCCCGACCCCTCCCATAAAGGGAGGGGAGCAAATACTTCTGCTCCCGACAATGCCGACGGCAAGGGCGCTTACTCCCCTTCCTCGAGGGAGGGGCACGGGGGTGGGTCTGCCGGTTCTCTTATTTGCCACTACTGCGGCGCCGTTTACTCCGTGCCGCCGCAGTGTCCGCAATGCGAGGGCACCGAACTGCGCGACGTAGGCTACGGCACGGAGAAGATAGAGGCGGCCGCCAAGGCCGTATTCGGCGATGCGCGCATACAGCGCATGGACCTTGACACCACGCGCTCCCGACGCTCCTACGAAGAAATCATCGAGGGCTTTCAGTCGGGCAAGAAAAACCTCCTCGTAGGCACCCAGATGGTGACGAAGGGCCTCGACTTCGGCCGCGTCCACGTCGTGGGCATCCTCTCCGCCGACCAGATGCTCACGCAGCCCGACTTCCGCGCCTATGAGCGCTCCTTCCAGATGCTCTCGCAGGTGGCCGGCCGCGCCGGCAGGCGTTCCGGCCGCGGACTCGTGGTGCTCCAGACGTCGCAGCCCCAGTTGCCCGTGGTGCAGCACATCGCCGCCGCCGACTACCCCGCCTTCTACGCCCAAGAGATGGAGGAGCGGCGCCTCTTCCGCTATCCGCCCTTCACGCGCGTAATATATATATATGTGAAGTCCCCCAAGGACCGCCTGGCCGAGGCTGCCGCCCGCGTGATGGCCGAACTCCTGCGCCCCCGTCTCGCCCCCGACGACCTTCTCGGCCCGGAGCGTCCCTTTGTGGCGCGCGTGTCGCTGCAATACATCCGCCGCATCATGGTGAAGACCCCCGCCGACGCCCCGCCCGCCCATGTGCGCCAGCTTCTGGAGGGAGCGCGCCGCTATATCCTCCAACAGCCCGACCTGAAGAGCGTCAACATCTACTTCGACGTGGACCCCGTGTGACGCGAAGCCGTATAATCGCCGCTCTCAACCATCTAAGCCCCCGCACTTCGCCAGAATTGCGGGGCTTCCCTTTTTATTTTCGCCGGCAGGGAAAACGCATCAAATTTCGGCAAGAAAGGAAAACGCTTCAAATAGGTTGTATATACTTTTAGCACATTATCTGCCCCACGTGAAGAGGCCGGAACCCTCCACAATGCGTATAATTATTGGAAAGATGAGGCTGGAAGCCTCTACTTTGAGTAACCCGGGACGAAGTCTCGGGGTTTAACATCGCTTCTCTTTGCCTGGCTGGAAGCCAGTACCTTGGGAGAGGACCTTACCGTGTCCCGTCTGGAGGTACTGGCTTCCAGCCAGTTCTTATGAGCGACAGCCGAGTTCCCGAGACTGCGTCCCGGGTTACTCACCGCTCACTGCGTTCGCTGTATTGGCTTCCAGCCAATCCTCTATCAGTTCCCTATGTCGCTAAGCGTACAATAAGCATGCCTAAAAGCAGATTGCCCTCAAAATCTATTTGATGAGTTTCCCTGTCGACAAGAATGTTTCATTACACAACCTAGGTTGTCTGATTACACAACCTAGGTTGTTTGATTGCGCGACCTAGGTTGTTTGATTGCACAACCTAGGTTGTTTAATCACGCAACCTAGGTTGTGCGATATATAAAAGGGCGTTCAGGACGTTCAAAACCGTTTTTTTGAAGGATGCGAGCGGGATTGTGCATACGCCCTGCCGCAAAGCAAATGCCAAGACGGCCGCACGCACGACGAAAGGTGGGAACCGTTTCTTCAGGCCGCCCTTATGCCGCATTTTGACGGGTTCTCTGCCCCTTTTGAGGCGGAAAGAAAAGAAAAGAGGGGCGAAAAGAGAAAAAACTTGCAGAAAATTTGGCAGTTACATAAGATATTCGTACTTTTGCAACAGTCCAGAGTGAGGGCGCTCCCCAGCGAGCCGCTCTCACTCTCGTTTTAGACGCTACATCATTAACATCCAAACGGAATGATTGACAAGACAAAGGTAAAGGAACTGGCCGAGAAGTGGCTGGAAGACAAAGAGTATTTCCTGTGTGACCTGAACGTCACGCCCGATGACCGCATCCTCGTGGAGATTGACCACCGGGACGGCGTGTGGATTGAGGACTGCGTGGCGCTCTCGCGCTTCATCGAAGACGGTCTGGACCGCGACGCCGAGGACTTCGAGCTGGAGGTGGGCAGTGCCGGACTGGGACAGCCCTTCAAGGTGCACCGCCAATACGAAATACACGAGGGCGACACCGTGGAGACGCAGCTGACGGACGGCCACAAACTATGCGGCACCCTGACGGAGGTAGGCGAGGACACGTTTACCGTCGTGTGCACCGAGAAGGTGAAAAACGAGGGTGACAAGCGCCCCCACACGGAGGAGGTGCCCCACACCGTGCCCTTCGCCGACGTGGCGTGGACGAAATACCACATTGACTTCAAATAGGCCGGGGAACATCCCGGCCGCACGACACCGCAAAACAAACAAAAAACATCATAATGGCAAAGAAAAAGACAGAAACAGCAACTATGCTGGAAACCTTCTCCGAATTCAAGGAGACCAAAAACATTGACCGCGCCACCCTGCAGGGCGTGCTGGAAGAGAGCTTCCGCAACGTGATCGCCAAAATCTTCGGCACTGATGAGAACTTCGACGTCGTGGTGAACCCCGACAAGGGCGACTTCGAGATATGGCGCTCCCGCGAAGTGGTGGCCGACGAAGACCTCGTGGACGACAACAAGCAGATTGCCCTCTCCGTGGTAAATGCTGACGACGACGACTTCGAGGTGGGCGAAGACTACACCGAGAAGATTGAATTCGAGAAGTTCGGCCGCCGCGCCATACTGACGCTGCGCCAGACCCTGGCCAGCAAGATTCTGGAACTGGAACACGACGCCCTCTATAATCAGTACAAGGAGCGCGAGGGCGAAATCATCGCCGCAGAGGTGTATCAGACCTGGAAGAACGAGGCCCTGCTCATCGACGAGGACAACAACGAGCTGATGCTGCCGAAAAGCCAGCAGATTCCCCGCGACTTCTTCCACAAGGGCGACACCGTGCGCGCCATCATCGACCACGTGGACAACTCGAACGGCAATCCCAAGATTTTCCTCTCGCGCACGAGCAACCTCTTCCTGCAACGCCTGATGGAGCAGGAAATCCCCGAGATTGCCGACGGCATTATCCGCCTGCAGGGCGTGGCCCGCATTCCCGGCGAACGCGCCAAGGTGGCCGTAGAGAGCTTCGACGACCGTGTGGACCCCGTCGGCGCCTGCGTCGGCGTGAAGGGCAGCCGCATACACGGCATCGTCAAGGAGCTGCACAACGAGAGCATCGACGTCATCAACTACTCCGCCAACAAGGCCATCTTCATCCAGCGCGCCTTGGCTCCCGCCCGCATTCTCCGCATGGACATCGATGAGGACAACGCCCGCGCCGACGTGTTCCTCGAACCCGACCAGGTGAGCATGGCCATCGGTAAGGGCGGCCTGAACATCAAGCTGGCCTCCATGTTGACAGGGTTTACCATTGACGTGTTCCGCGACATGCCGCAGAACCAGGACGACATCGAGGACATCTACCTCGACGAGTTCAACGACGAAGTGGACCAGTGGGTCATCGACGCCATCAAGCAGGCAGGCTACGAGACCGCACGCGAAGTGCTGGCCGCCAAGCGCGAGGTGCTCATCGAAAAGGCCGACCTCGAGGAAGACACCGTGGACCACTTTATCAACGTGCTCAAGAAGGAATTCGAGGACGACGAGATTGAAGACGACGAACTCGACAACGACGAGAGCCACGAAGAGGACACCGCACAGGAAGAGGCGGTGGAAGACAACACGCAGAGTTAATAATTAAGTCTGGCGGGCCCGGCCCGGCCATCAACATATTTTCCCTAACCTTAATTATTAATTCTAAAAAAACTGACGAATGAGCATAAGATTAAGCAAAGCCTTTAAGGAATTAAATATCAGCCTCGACCGCGCCGTGGAGTTTCTCTCCAGCAAGGGCATAGAGATTGAGAAGAACCCCAACGTCAAAATAGAAGACGAGCACTACGCCCTGCTCGCCCAGGAATTCGGCGCCGACAAACAGGCCAAGGCGGAAGCAGCGGAACTTTTCGGCAACCGCAGCGCAGAAAAGCAGCAGGCCAAGGAAGAAGCCGAGGCTGCACGCAAAGCTGCCGAAGCCGAGGCCGCACGCAAGGCCGCTGAGGAAGAGGCCGCACGCAAGGCCGCCGCAGCCGAAGCCGCCGCAGAAGCCGCTGCCGCCGCAGAGGCCGCGAGCAAAGCTGCCGAGGCTGAAACGCCAGAGGAAAACGAAGGCGCCGCCAAGGAAGAGCCTAAGAAAGACGCCGCGCCGGCCACCACGGGCAAGAAGCATAAGGCCACGGTGGAAGAGCGCGCCGCCGCCCTCCTCACCGAAAACGAGGACGGCACCGTGCGCCTGAAGTCCACACCGGAGCTCACCGGCCCCAAAGTGCTCGGCACCATCGACCTCAGCGCCATCAACGACGCCACGCGCCCCAAGAAGAAGTCGAAGGAAGAGAAGCGCAAGGAACGTGCACAGCAGGCCGCACAACAGGAGGCCGGCAAGAAGAAACGCCAGCGCATCGACAAGACCCGCGTGGACATCAACGCCGAAGTGGGCAAGCAGAAGGCCGCTAAGGACAACAGACAGCAGACGACGGACAGCAACAAGCAGCAGGCTGCTGCCGGCAAGAGCAAGAAAAAGAAGAACCAGCCGCAGGTAGTCCGTCAGGAAATCAGCGACGAAGACGTAGCCAAGCAGGTACGCGAGACGCTGGCCCGCCTCCAGAGCAAGGGCGGCAACAAGGGTGCCAAGTACCGCCGCGACAAGCGCGACGCCGCCCGCGAAGCCCGCGAGGAGGAGATGATGGCCGAACAGGCTGAGAGCAAGGTGCTCAAGCTGACGGAATTCGTCACCGCCAACGAACTCGCCACGATGATGAACATCCCCGTGACGCAGGTTATCAGCACGTGCTTCAGCGTGGGCATCATGGTCAGCATCAACCAGCGCATGGACGCCGAGACAATCGAATTGGTAGCCTCCGAGTTCGGCTACACCACCGAGTTCGTCAGCGCCGACGTGCAGGAAGCCATCGCCGAGGAGGAGGACAGCCCCGAAGACCTCGTGGAACGCGCCCCCATCGTCACCGTAATGGGCCACGTGGACCACGGTAAGACATCGTTGCTCGACCAAATCCGCAACGCCAACGTGATTGCCGGTGAGGCCGGCGGCATTACCCAGCACATCGGTGCCTATAACGTGACGCTCTCCAAGAGCGGCCGCCACATCACCTTCCTCGACACCCCGGGCCACGAAGCCTTCACCGCCATGCGTGCCCGTGGTGCTCAGGTCACCGACGTAGCCATCATCATCGTAGCCGCTGACGACGGCATCAAGCCCCAGACGAAGGAGGCCATCAGCCACGCCACCAACGCCAACGTGCCTATCGTCTTCGCCATTAACAAAATCGATAAGCCCGGCGCCAACCCCGATGCCGTGAAGACGGAACTCGCCGCCATGAACTACCTCGTGGAGGAATGGGGCGGCAAGTACCAGAGCCAGGACATCTCTGCCAAGAAGGGTACCGGCGTTTATGAGCTTCTCGAAAAGGTGCTCCTCGAAGCCGACATGTTGGAACTCAAGGCCAACCCGCAGCGCAAGGCCGCAGGCACCATCATCGAGTCGTCGCTCGACAAGGGCCGCGGCTACGTAGCCACCGTGCTCGTCAGCAACGGTACGCTCCACCAGGGCGACGTCGTACTGGCCGGCACCAACTACGGCAAGGTGAAGGCCCTCTTCAACGAGCGCGGCCAGCGCATCAAGGAGTGCGGTCCCTCGCAGGCCGCTACCATCCTCGGCCTCAACGGTGCACCCCAGGCCGGCGACCAGCTCCACTGCCTCGACACCGAGCAGGAAGCCCGCGAAATAGCCAGCAAGCGCGAGCAACTGGCCCGCGAGCAGAGCCTCCGCACCCAGAAGACGCTGACGCTCGACGAAATCGGACGCCGCCTCAAACTGGGCGACTATCAGGAACTCAACATCATCGTCAAGGGCGACGTGGACGGCTCCGTAGAGGCCCTCTCCGACTCCTTCATCAAACTCTCCACCGAGAACATTCAGGTGAATGTAATATACAAAGGTGTGGGCCAGATTAGCGAGAACGACGTCATGCTCGCCAAAGCTGCCAACGAAAACACCGCCAACGCCGTCATCGTGGGCTTCCAGGTGCGTCCCTCCAAGCAGGCTCGCGCTCTGGCCGACCAGGAAGGCGTGGAAATTCGCCAGTACAGCGTCATCTACGACGCCATCGAGGACGTGAAGGAAGCCATGGAAGGCATGCTCAAGCCTATCGTCAAGGAAGAAGTCACCGCCAACGTTGAAGTCCGCATGGTCTATAACATTTCCAAGGTGGGCCAGGTGGCCGGCGCCTACGTCATCGACGGCAAGGTGACGCGCACCGACAAGGCACGCCTCATCCGCGACGGCATCGTAATCTTCACCGGCCCCATCGCTGCCCTCAAACGTTTCAAGGACGACGTGAAGGAAGTCTCCACCAACTTCGAGTGCGGCATCTCCCTCCAGGGCTGCAACGACATCAAGGAAGGCGACCTCATCGAAACCTTCCACGAGATTGAGATTAAGCAGAAACTGTAATACTCCCTCAGGCCGCAGCAGTTTCCCCTCTATGGGGAGCCCTGCGGCCTGAGCATTCCAATGAAGAACAACGACAACACAACAAATAGCCCCCTCTGTCCGCAGGTTCTCCCCAAGGGGGAGACGGCCGAAGGTCAGAGGGGGTATTTTCCTGCCCGCCACGTCCTTCTTCCCGAGGGCTACGACGGCCGCACCTGCACCTTCTATCTCGCCTTGGAGGAATACGTGGCGCAGCACTGCCCCGCCTACGGCTCCGACGGCCGGCCCGAAGCCTATTTCTTCACCTGGCGCCTGCCCGCCACCGTCGTGATGGGCCGCAACCAGGTGGCGCACCAGGAAGTGGACCTTGACTTCTGCCGCCGCGAACATATTGACATCACGCGGCGCAAGAGCGGCGGCGGCGCCGTATTCGCCGACCCCGACAACCTCATGCTCTCCCTCATCACGCCCGGCGCTGATGTGGAGACCACCTTCCAGACCTACGCCCACGCCGTCAGCGAGGCCCTGCGCACCCTCGGTGCCCCCACAACCGTCAGCGGCCGCAACGACATCGTGCTCGACCCGCTCACTCTCCCCGACGGCACCCAGATTCCCGGCGGCAAGGTCTGCGGCAACGCCTTTTATCATCTCGCCGACCGCAACATCGTCCACGGCACTATGCTCTACGACACCAACCCGCGCCTTATGCAGGGCGCACTCCACCCCGACGTCAGCAAACTCCGCAGCGCCGGCGTCAAGAGCGTCCGTTCCCGCGTGGCGCTCCTCAAGGACTATATCCCCATCGGCCCCGAGAAACTCCGCAGCAGCCTCATCCCCCTCCTCACCGACCGCTGCGTGGCCCTCACGCCCGCCGACCTCGCCGTAGTGGAGGAGTTGGAGAAGGAATACCGCACCGACGAGTTCCTCTACGGCAGCAGCGCCTCCACCGACGTCACCCTCGGCGGCCGCATCAAGGGCGTGGGCTCGCTGATGCTCCACTTCGACCTCAAGGGCTCCCTTGTCCGCAACGTTACTCTCTCGGGCGACTACTTCGAACTCTCCGGCCGTGCCTCCGAGGCCTTCTCCCACGCCTTCACCGGCTGCCGCTTCACCCCCGAGGCCCTCACCGCCGCCGTCAATGCCCACCACCCCGAGCGCGAGGTCCGCAACCTCACCCCCGAGGCCCTCATCGTCCTCCTCACAGAACGGCAAGCCCCAACCCCATTACCCCTGACCCATTACCCCTAACCCATTACCCCTGATCCATTACCCCTGACCCATTACCCCTGACCCATTACCCAATTATGTGGCTCCTTAATCTCATTACCCAGCCCGGCGTGGCCCACAACCTTCTTCTCTTGGCCACCATCATAGCTATTGGTCTGACGTTCTCCCGCATCAAGATTGCCGGCGTGTCGCTCGGCGTGACGTGGGTGCTCTTCGCCGGCATCGTGGCCAGCCATTTCGGCCTCGTGCTCGACGACACCACCTCGCAGTTCGTCAAGAACTTCGGCCTCATCCTCTTTATCTACAGCATCGGTCTGCAGGTGGGTCCGAGTTTCTTCTCCTCGTTCCGCAAGGGCGGCGTGGTGCTCAACTCGCTCTCCATCCTCATCATCCTCCTCGGCACCCTCACGGCCTACGCCATCAGCCTCATCACCGGCGAGAGCCTCCTTTCCATGGTCGGTGTGCTCTGCGGCGCCGTCACCAACACCCCCGCCCTCGGCGCAGCGCAACAGACCTTCTCGGACATGAACGACGGGACGGCCAACCCCATCTTCGCCCAGGGCTATGCCGTCTGCTACCCCCTCGGCGTCATGGGCGTCATCCTCGCCATTATCGCGCTGCGCTACATCTTCCGCGTACGCTTTGAAGACGAAACCGCCATCTACAACCGCAACACCCGCCGCGAGTCGCGCCTCATCCACACCGCAACCCTCTGCGTAGAAAACCAGGCCATCGTAGGCCACACCATCGGCCAGTTGCAAGAATCCCTCTCGCGCGACATCGTCATCACCCGCCTCAAGCACCCGGGCTCCGAGGACATTCTCCTCGTCAAGTCGGAGTCCACCCTCCAGTTGGGCGACCGCCTCTTCATCGTGGGCCACGAGGACGACATCGAGGCCTACACCCTCCTCATCGGCAGCAAGATAAGCGACATGGACGAAGAGCAATGGGACAAGGAGGCCCACAACAACCTCGTCTCCGTCCGCGTCGTCGTGACCAACGACAAACTGCAAGGCCGGCGCCTCAGCGACCTCGACCTGCGCCGCACCTTCCACGTAACGTTCACCCGCGTAAACCGTGCCGGCATCGACCTCATCGCCAACCCCTCACTCATCCTCCAGCTCGGCGACCGCGTCACCGTCGTCGGCTCCGCCGAGAACGTAGAGCGCCTCAGCCAGTTCCTCGGCAACACCGTCTCGCGCCTCGACCAGCCTCAACTCTTCTCCACCTTCCTCGGCATAGCCCTCGGCGTCATACTCGGTTCACTGCCCATAGCCATACCCGGCATCCCCGTCCCCGTGAAACTCGGCCTCGCCGGCGGACCGCTCATCGTCTCCATTCTCCTCTCGTGCTACGGCCCCAAATACCATCTCATCACATACACCACCAACTCCGCCAAACTCCTCATGCGCGAGATAGGCATCTCCATGTTCATGGCAGCCGTAGGCCTCTCCGCCGGCGTAGGCTTCATCGACACGCTCACCCATGGCGGCTACCTCTGGGTACTCTACGGTTTCATCATCACCGTTCTTCCCCTCCTCATCGTAGGCCCCATCGCCCGCATCTTCGCCCATCGCTCCTACTTCACCATAGCCGGCCTCCTCAGCGGTGCCATGGCCAGTCCCGCAGCCCTCGCCTACTCCAACAGCCTCTCCGACAACGACCAGGCCTCCGTGGCCTACTCCACCGTATATCCCCTCACCATGTTCCTCCGCGTGCTTCTCGCGCAGATACTCGTAGTCATGGCGCTGTGAGGCCGTATATGCAAGGACGGCACCTTTTAATAATAATACGCACATACGCACGCACGCGAAGTACATTTCCTCCTACACTTCCTACACCTCTTACACCTCCTACACCTCCTACACCCCTCCCCATAAAAACACCCCGCCAAGGCTATTAATCCTTGGCGGGGTGTGTCTTTTACTCTCCCAATTCATTCCCCTCCCGCTCGCAGAGCGGACCCTTTCCCCAACAGGGGAGAGGTGGCGAAGCCGGAGAGAGGCTGGGAGGGGCTAGGGGTGGGTCTTCTTCTTCCCACAAATTCTGAGCGCGTGTGTCGAATTCTCCTGTCTCGCCGCCAAACGGTATCTCGCTGGCGTCGCCAAGGAAAGCTCGCTCGGAAGTCATGGAGGCACGTGCAGGCAACCCTTTTGTCAAAATTTTTTACAATTTATGTGCCCGTACAGCGCGATATTCGCGAGCGAAGTGTAAGTCGATTGGCTACACGCGATTCTCGCGAAAGTTAGTAAAACACTGACGCATAAATCATTAGTAAAGCAAGGACTAGGATTTCCTCCCAATTTCCGCAACTAAATGCCGACTAAGCGCGAATTTCACTCGCAATCGGCAAGAAATTCCGCTCTTTTATTTTTCACTACTTCCCTTTTAATTTTCACTTGTTCCCTTTCGCTGGAAATTAAATGGGAAGTAGTTCGAATTAAAAGAGGACTAATTCGAATTAAATGGGAAGAAGTTTGAATTAA
>JAKSLT010000027.1 GCA_024401055.1 Bacteroidaceae bacterium
TATTTTACAGTTTCGGGAAAGGGATTTCGCCTGCGGCGCTACATAAATTAGGAATTTTGCCTGCGGCGCTACAAAAATTAGGAATAAATTAGAAATAAATTATATTTCCCGCGAAGCGGCTTATTATTTCCCGCCCAAGGGCGGCTCTATTTCTCGGCGCCAGCCGACAATATGTAGCGCCGCAGGCATAGTATCAAAAAAGCAGGCCGCTCACACGAGCGGCCTGCCTTTATAAGAGAGTGGGGGAGGACTACTTGTCGGTGTCGTTGCCCCAGTTGTTCCAAATGTCGGAGGAACCTTGCTTCTTGGTGTATTCACCTTCGTCGCCCTCTTCACCATAGGTTCCGGGCGAAGTGCTGTTGATGGTTCCCTCCAAGAGGAGGTCAATGTAAATAGCTTTGGGTTCGATATACTTTTTCATAATTTATCTTTCTTTTTTTGAGTTAGAGAATTACTTGGGGTTATCGAATAACCTTTTTACCATTTACAATGTTGATGCCCTTCTGGAGCTTGTTCATCATCTGGCCCTGGAGGTTGTAGATGCGGCCGTTGCCTACAAGTTCGTTGTTGGTGAGGCTTTCAATGAAGGTGGTGATATCTTCCTCTTCACCTTCAGCGAGGGTAAAGCCACGTACGGCAGAAGCGGTTTCCTTGTCAATGACGAGGTATGCGCGTTCCTTGCTGGTCATAAGGAAGGGTTCGCCACTATTGTTGCCCCAGTACCAACCGAAGTTGGCGCTGTTCTTCGTGGTGAGCTTGTAATAATAGTTATCAACACCGTTGTTGAAGGAAGTGAGCCACTTGCCGCTGGCATCTTCTGTGTACTCGGCGCAGAGGAGGTTGTCGGGGTAGGAGGTTACTTCTCCGGTAGCGGTGCCTTTGTATGCGCGGTAGTCGCCCTGCTCGCCCTGGATGACGAGAGCCTCACCTGCGGGAACGACATCGCCAGCGTTGTACTTCGTGACATAGGTCAGAGTGTAGTAGCCATCGCCTTCGTTCTCCTTATGCTTCTTGGCAGTGATAATTTTACCCGTCAGGCCTTCAGGCATCGTGTAATCCTTGTCAAGCGAGAGCGTGGTGCTGCCATACTTAGAGACGGTGATGGTGGTGAGGGAAGCCTTCCTGTAAATACCAATGGCTGATTGATTACTGGTGTAATTTAGGAAGCGGGGACTTCCTGCATTATATTGTATAGTACCATAGTCTTCAGTGGTTGATTCAATTGTTGCGTCACCATCATCATCAATTGATATTGTCCATGTATTAGCGGTGCCGTTGTCAATAGTGAAGGCTTTTGCTTCAGAGGTTGTAATGAGGCCTTCTGAAGCGGTGAGTGTCCAATGTCCAGCAGAACCACCAAGAGTAATCTCATTGGCATTGGCACAGCTCAATATGCCATTATTAATAATAGCATCAACAGCGGTGAGGTAGGTTTGTTTGCTATCAAATGCACCGGATGCCTTCTGCGTATTAGTTGTGCTACTCTTATAACCGAGCACTATCACATCGCCAGCAGCTAAAGTGTTTGCATCGGTAACGAGGGTGTAGGTGGGCAAGGTGTTTTCCTCTACAGTAATGTCGTATGTGGCGGTCTTGGTCACCTCATTCTCGGTATAGGAAACAGTGACGGTCTGGGTGCCGGCAGTGCTCATGTCATAGTCAGAGAAAGTTGCGCTGGAGGTTACGTCCTTCGTGCTTTCGTCATCATAGTGAGCCGTAACGGTACCACCGAAATTGAAGGTGTCACCCTCTGTGAACGTGGTAGTCTGACCGTCGAGAGTGATGCTGGTGAGAGTCTTGGGAGTAGAGAGAGTCTTCTTGTAAATCTGAATGGCGGTCTGACCAGAAGTGTAATTCAAGAAGCGAGAGTTTGTACCGCCATTGTGATTGTATTGGATGCTTCCATATGTGTTTTGTGTGCTCTGGATAGTAGCATTTCCATTGTTGGCTATAGAAATATCCCATGTGGTGGTGCCAGATGTTAAACTCAATTTTTTAGCAGCAGTTGCTCCGATAGTACCTTCTGAATATGATAGGGTCCATAAGCCGGACTTGGTGCCGAGGGTAAATTCAATAGCATCATCGCTTTCTAAAATACCATTGGATATTGTGGCATTAACTGCAGTGAGGTAATCTCCAGATTTTGCTCCAGCAGCTTTGTTGTATGAACTACATCCTAGCACAATCACATCGCCAGCGGCAAGAGTGCTTGCGTCGGTAACGAGGTTGTAGGTGTAAGAGCCAGGTGCAGCCTCTTCCTCAAACGTAGCAGCAACATTCACGGCAGCGGCGGGCATGATGAACGTGTTGCTAGTCACGGTGATGGCTTCAGAGGTGGTGGCATTGGTAACGGTCAGGGTGCTGAGCTGATAGCCAGAGTCAGGAGTAACGGTGAGGGTTACTTCTACGCCTGCTGCGGCCTCTTCAAGGCTGGCGGTTACGGTACCATTTTCGCAAGGAGCAATGTTGATAGCATATTTCTCAGCTTGGACTTCTTCGATGTCTTCGGCAGAGCGGGGGAGAATTTCTTTTATTATATTGCTGCCGCTCTTAAATAAAATATAGACGCCGGTAACGTTATAGTGTGTACCTTGGGTAAAGGTCGTGTTAGGATAATTATATAATGAGGTGTAGGGCTGGATTGTGTTCTCGCCATCAGTGAGATTGGGAGCATCAAACGATACATTCTCAAGGGTAATGACGCTACCTACATTGATGTTTTCAAGTGCGCCAATGGTGGTGGTGCGAGGAGTAATAGTACCGCCAGTAGTGACTGTAAGTCCTGTTGTACTTGAAGTCAGACCCTTGATTTCAGCTGCGCCGTTGTAGAGAAGAACCTTACAAGCCACAGTGCCGTTCAGCACGTTGCCAGCGGTGAAACCGTGACTTTCCTGATAGATGATAAAGCCGTTTGTCCCGTCGGTGACATAAGCATTTTTGCCGTTAACGCCACTTACAACCCAATTGTTGAGAGTGAGGTTGATGTCCGTATCGGTGCCACCAACTTCTGTAGCCTTGGTGAAGAGGGCAGGGATAGTAGTGATAGCGGGAGCGGGGTCAGTTACGGTCACGGTGATGTTGCCTTCTGTCTGGGCGTATTTGCCAGGCATAGCAGCGGCAACGACGTGTACCGTGTATTCTCCGGCTTTGGAGAAGGCAATATAGGGATATACGCAAGCATATTCGCCATCTTTCTGAGTGAGACCGTTGATGGTGGTGGTGATGGCGTAGGTGCTTGTGTCGTAATCGCTGGGGATGTTCAGACAGTTGCTGATGTCGTAAGGCTCTGCTCCAACTACAAGTTCCAGAGTGCTGGTCTTAATGAAGTTGGTGATTTCAGGGTCACCTTGCTTACCGGCTTGCGTCACGGTAACGACATGGGTGTATTCGTTTGCTTCGCTATCCAAACCGAAGAGCTGCATATAAACGGTGCGGGGAGAAGTGCTGGTGTTTTCGCCGGCAAGGTAGTAAACGTTGTTGTCGTCATCCAATTCTACTTCGAACCAGTCACCATTGAAAGCTACCGTGCAAGCCTCATTGTTGTAGAGATTAACCTCAATCATATCATCTCCAAATCCCGTCCACGTCACGTTAAATGTGTCTTCAGTCTCAGCAGCGGGAATCTCCAGCGTGTTGTCAGCAGTGATGGAAGGGGTGCTTGTGTCAATGGTCGTGCAGTAGTCGGAGTAGGAGGCGGAGCCACAAGTGACGTCAATGTTTGAGATATACACGGCACCACTTGAATAGATGTAAAGTTGATTAAGTGGCTGGGGGGAAGTTACATTTATAGATACTGAACCAGCTGCTTCTGAAAGAGAGGCAGACCCGATAGGACTTGAAGATGGTTGTGCGGTCAAATTGTCACTTCTTAAATAGAAAGTTCTGCCAGATTGAGTGTTATTTGTTGTATAAATATCAATCTTAGTAATAGGAGCCGAGAACTCCGGCGTACAGAGATTATAGTTGCTGGCATTTTTGTTTATCTGTATATAGCCTGTGGCTGTATTCACGATAGCTTTTCCAGTCCAAGTGCCGGATGCGCTAATAACTGTAATGTCTGAGTATGAGCTGCGTGCTGTACTTGCTTTTATCTCGTTTTGAGTCAAATGGTATGTTTGCTCGCTGCCAGATGCTGTGGCATAAACGGCATAATAAGTAACATCGCTCGTGCCCATTGTGGGGGAGGTGACAAAGGTGGGAGCCGTTTTAGTGGTACCATCAATGGGAGAGCTTACCCAGCCCATGAATTTCTTACCATTGATATCATCAAGATCAGAGGGAAGTGTGATGGCTGCGCCTTCAGCAACTGTGCAATCTTTCGTATTGTCAATTGTGCCGTTGATTGAGAAATGGGCGGTGTGTGAAGGTGCCTGATATGTATAATAGGCGTAAAGAGTGCAGTCAGAAGAAGGCTTGTAGTTTGCGCCAGCGATGCCAGCATCTGCGGAGGTGGGAGTGGAAGATGTGCTCCAACCTACAAACGTGTAATTAGTATTTGCAGTGCAAGAGGGTAGAGTTACACCGGCACCTGCAGATGCTTCGGTAAGAGAGGACGTAGAGCATGAACCGTTGGAACCTGCATCGAAAGTAACGGTATGGGGAGTGGCGGCAGAAACACTTTCGTAGTACACTATGCAACTTGTCATTTGTGCAGCGCCACTGCCAGTGCTTGGGTCTATATTAAAATAATAATAATCTGCATCTGTTGGAGGTGTATATGTTACAGATGTTGCAGCAGTAACAGTAACGGTTTTGTTACTTGATGTGGCAGCTGCATTTTCTGCGAAATAACATTTCGTGGCACCCTTGGTAGCACTCCAAGTAGTTTCAATCCTCGTAATCTTGCCTGGTAACTTTGTTGTGTTTTTGAAATATCCAGATTTTTTATTCATCTGGAAATATGTGTTGGAATTTGATTGGCGATACACGCCCTGCACTCCAAGAGTCAATGTGGTCGTGCCTCCATTAAGGTTGTCAATTGTGTAGTCGTGAGTGTACGACGAAGTATAAGCAAAAGTGGCGCTCCAGCTTGTACACAATTCGACAGAAGCTGTGTCACCCCACGCGCTTCCCAATCCTACAATCAGGCAGAGCAGGGTGAGTCCTGTTTTTAGAAAAAAGTTTTTCATAAATGTTAATTGTTAAAGTTTATAGTGAGATTATTTGTTAGTATTCTTGTTTGAAATCTTGGGAATCATAATGTATCATAATTATCATTATTGCTTGCGCAGCTGCCTACGGCGTTATGATGATTTATATGATGAGTTATGATTTATATGATTTTTCTGCACGTTGTCTATCTCAACTTTTCTCTTTTATTTTTCACTCTTCATTGTTCACTCTTCACTTAATATAGTCGCTCCAGATGAAACGCTCGAGGCCAGGGCAGTCGATGAAGGGGTTGCGGTTGCCCTGAATCTTGTAGATGGCGTCGTTGCGTTCGCGCTCACGGTCGCTGACGGGGTCGTTCTTGGACCAGTTGATGAACATACGCAAGGCCCACTCGGCCATGCCGGGGTAGCCCTCTACGCTGGGGAAGGTGTCGGAAACGCCGAAGATACCGTCCCAGTCGCCTATCTTGTCACCGTAGCAGGTGGCCATATAGAAATAGGTGCGGGCGATGTCGCCTTTTATCTCGTCGTTGGGCTCAAAGACGGTGCCAGTGTAGCCGAGGCTGCTCTTGCAGGGGCCAATCTGGCTGTAGTAGTTGGCACTATGGTTGGTGGAGGAGGAAACTTCACCGTAAGGGTTGTTGCCGCGCAGGGAGTTCACCCAGCCGTCAGTGGGGTACATGTGGAAGAGGTCGGTGTACATCGGTATGGCACTGCCGAACCAGCTCTTGGGTACGGAGTGCTCACGGTTGTAGCCGTCGCCTTCCTTTGAGGTGGTGACGCCTTTGTCTTGTGGGGCGTAGGTGTACGCGTTGCTGTAAATCTCGTAGATTTTGTTGCCGGGGGCTTTGTCAACTTGCTTGAAGGCATCCCAGAGGTCGTCGTAGCCGAGCTGGGAGTGCTGGGAGATGAGCGTCTTGAGCGTGCTCTTGAGAGAGAGGGCGGCGTTCTGTGCAGGTGTCTGCGCCCACGCTGTGGTGAAGGTCATCAGGACGGCGGCAAAAAGGAGGGAGATATGCTTTTTCATCAATGTTAGGTGTTTAATTCGTACATTGCTGCAAAATTAGTTAAAAAGTTTTGAAAGGGAATGAAGCGCGCGCGTGAATCTTTATTATTTTTTATATGCGCGGGCGAAAGTGCAAAGTTAAGGGAGCAGATAGAACGAAAAAGGCTGACGCAAAGCATCAGCCCCTGAACACGACGCAAAGCATCAGCCCCTGAACACGCGGGGGCATTAGCCCTTGGACACGACGGAAAGCATCAGCCCCTGAACACGACGCAAGGCATCAGCCCCTGAACACGCGGGGGCATTAGCCCTTGGACACGACGGAAAGCATCAGCCCCCGAATCCGGGGGCGAGGTCGGCGAAGCGGCGCGCCATGTCGTTGAGGACTTCGCAGAGGGGCTTGGTGAGCTTGCGTTGAGGGTCGTAGGGCCAGGGGGCGAGTTGGAGGAGAAGGCCGCGGGAGCAAGCGTCGTAATGGGCGCGGGAGGGGTGATAGCCCTGTGAGAAACCTTGCGGGTAGAGCATGATGACGGGAAGGTTCTCGCGATAGGCGGCATCGACGACTGCCTTTTCGGAGGGCGAGATGCAGGGGGTGACGAGGACGGTGCCATGGCGGGCTTGTTCCAAGAAGGGAGCAATGGCCTGCTGGATTTCATCCTCTGTCTTGAGGCGGCGCGGGAGGAGATAGCGGCCTTCAGCATCTGTGGCGAAACGCGAGATGCGTACGGCGAGGCGCTTGGGGCGTTGAAGGAGGAACATGTTGCCTATGGAGGCGAAATGTATGCCGGGAAGGTATTCCTTGCCCCATATTTTTGTGAAGAGTTCGGGATGCTGGCGCTTGAGGAGGAGGCGCCATGGATTGAGGCGCATGTATTCGTAATAGGCATTGAGCTGGCCTGCACGTGAGACGACTTCATCGTTGAAACCGCGCTCGAAGATGCGGAGGGCGCCGTCAGCTTGGGGAAGAGGGAAAACGCGCTGGGGAACGGTGTCGGGAGGCTGACATTGCATGTCGGCCATTAGGGTTTTCCAGGCGCGACGCACGCCAATGTTGAAACCGTTGATAACGGTGCCGAGAGGATGGGGGAGCTGCTCGGTGATGCGGAGGAGGAGATGGATATGATCGGGCATGATGGCTTTGCCCTTGATTTCCAGTTTGCCGGTATAGGGTGCGTGGGAGGGGATGTCCTCTATGAGCTTCGCAACGATGAGGCCGAAAGGGGAATAGGCAACGAGGGCGCCGCGATAGGGGGAAGAGTGGGGCGAGGACAGCTGACGCGGGGGATCGCTGACGCAAAGTCTCAGCCCCTGGACACGGCGCAGAGCATCAGCCCCTGAACACGGGGAGGGAGAGAGAGGGGAGGATTGGAGAAACTCTGACTCGGAAAGGACGCGGCCAAAGAGGGCCCGGCGCCCTAGGGTGACAAGGGTGATGAAATAAAAGCCAGGCTCTGTGTAATCCTTGCCTGGCATGCGGAGCTTCATGTTGGGGGATGAGGAGGACATGGGATATATATTTATGATGGCTGACGCGGGGATGGCTGACGCAAAGCATCAGCCCCTGAACACGACGCAAAGCATCAGCCCCTGAACACGAACGACGCAAAGTATCAGCCCATGAGCGCGGGGGCTATTCTTGCAGATTGTAGACGACATTGCGCACGTACTCTGCCCATTGGGCGGCGTTGCGCTCCTTTGTGAAGGTCTGCCAGGGAATGGGCTTGCCGATGTCCACGCGGAAGGTCTTGCCGTTGGCTTTGTAGAGTTCGTCGGGAAGGAAGGCCATGGCGAGGTTCACTTTCAGGCCAAGGCGCTTGCACCAACGCGCGATGCGATAGAAACGGGGGGAGTTCTCGCCGCCGAAATGGATGGGCACGATGTCGCGCTGGGTTTCTATGCTCTTCTGGATGAAAGTCTTGCGCCAGGGTAGGTCCTGCACCTTGCCGTCGATGAGGCGGGAGCAGAGACCGGCGGGGAACATGAGCATGTGGTCGGTGCTGGCAAAACCTGCCTGTACCATGGCGGGCAGCGAACGGCTCTGGCCGCCGGTCTTGTTGACGGGAATGCAGAGGGGTGCCAGGCCGGGGAGGTTCATGAGGAGGTCATTGACGAGGTACTTGATGCGGTTGTCATACTTCGTGGCGAGAATGCTACCGAGGGCTACACCGTCCGCACCGCCGAGGGGGTGGTTGCTGACAAAGGTGCAGGGGGCGGCATCTTCGGCGGGCAGGTTTTCAAGGCCGTGCACGTCGAGGGTGACGTTGATGTATTTCATGCAGTCGCACAGCCATTCGGCGCCCGTCTTGTCGCCCTCTTGCTCAAGGAACACGTTAATCCAGTCCTGATGGATGAGCCTCTTGAGCCAGCTCACGACGAAACGCGGCACGAAGCGTGCCTTGGAACCCAGCTTGGAACGCAACACTTTGTCCAGGTCAATCAGTATGGCTTTCTTTTCTTCTTCCATATTACTTGTTATTATTTTGGGTAAAGCCAGTTTGTGTATTTTTATCAAGAATTTAAGAATCCAGGAATTTCCTCGTTATCCTACTGCTTGGAATTATTTTGAATTAGCTGCCCGATGCAGCAGAATTCTTGCTGACACATATTCAGCAGTGCCCCGCACTGCAATTCCTAAAAATTCTCAACTTTCAAATTGTAATAATAATTCTGTAATTCTTAAATTCTTGATAAAAAGTAATAACACTAAATTTTCTTATAAAGTTTTGCTTACGTCCTTTACTCCATTTACCGTGCGTATCTTCTTGATTAGCTGCGAGAGGTGTGCGGCATCTTCTATCATAACTGTAAGTATGCCTGTGAAGAGACCATCGTGGCTTTCGATGCTGATAGAGCGTAGCATGACGCGCTCTTCCTTGGATATGATGGAGGTGATATTGTTGATGATGCCGAGGTTGTCGTGGCCGATGATGTGGAGCGTGACGGGGTAGGTGCCGCCACTCTTTCCCGACCAGCGGGCACGGAGGATGCGATAGGGGAAACGTGTCTTGAGGGCCGGTGCATTGGGGCACGTGTGGCGGTGAATCTTGATGCCGCCGCTCACGGTGACGAAGCCGAAGACATCGTCACCATACACGGGGTTGCAACAAGGCGACATCTGGAAGTCGAGGCCCTTGATGTTGCGGTCGATAACCAACACGTCGCGTTCACCTTCTCCCTTCGTCGTGCCTTCGGCCTGCGGGCCTTCAAACACAAATTCGTCGGCGCTGTGGTGTACGGCCGGACCGGTCTCCGTGGCAGCTGCTTTCTTGGCGAGGCGCTTTTCCTTGCGTTCGGCCTCTTCCTTTTCCCACACCTTCTGCGTCTGCTCAATGTCGCGCAGCGCCTGCTTGATCTTGCTCTTGGCGTGGTGGCTCACTACGATGTTGAGCCAGTCCTGCTTGGGCTGCTGACTCTCGCGCGTGATAATTTCTATGGTCTGTCCGCTCTCCAGTGCCTGGCGTATGGGCACGTTGCGACCGCTGGCCACGGCACCTATGCAGTGGTTGCCGATATGGCTGTGGACGTGGTAGGCATAGTCCAGCACGGTAGCGCCGGGGGGCAGTTTGATAAGGTCGCCCTTCGGCGAGAACACGAACACATCCGTGCCGCTCTTGTTGCCGAGGGGGAGAGCCGCACCGCCCTCGAGGGCTTCACGCACTTGCATCAGCCACTGCTCCATACCGCCTCCCTGGGCCTTCACGCCTTTGTAGCGCCAGTGGGCCGCGAGACCGTGCTCGGCGATTTCGTCCATGCGTTCGGTGCGTATCTGCACCTCCACCCATTTGTCCTGCGGGCCGCGCACGGTGATGTGGAGCGACTCATAGCCGTTGGGTTTGGGCACGGTGAGCCAGTCGCGCAGACGCTTCAGGGAACTTTCGTAGCGGTTGGTGATGAGCGAGAATACCTGCCAGCACAGGTCCTTCTCCTTCTTCTCCGACGGACTCTCAATGATGATGCGTATGGCGAAGAGGTCGTACACGCCTTCAAAGGCACAATGCTGGCGCTTCATCTTTTGCCAGATGGAGTGAATGGATTTCGTGCGGGCCTTGAGGTGGTAATTGATGCCGGCCTGTTGGAGCATCTCGTGGATAGGCTTGCAGAACGCCTCAACGTAGCGGTCGCGCTCGGTGCGGGTGGCGTTGAGCTTCTCCTTGATATGGTAGTATGCCTCGGTTTCGAGGTATTTCAGGGAGAGGTCCTCCAGCTCGCGCTTGATATTGTAGAGGCCGAGTTTATGGGCCAAGGGAGCATACAGGAGGCTGGCGAGGGTGGCCATGCGCTGACGGCGTTCCGTGCGTGTTGCCGGTTCATCGGGTTCCATGCGTAGTTCACGCAGTTCTGCCAGGCAGGACGCGATGCAGAGCAACAGTACCCTCACGTCGCCGGCTTCGGCAATGAGGAGGCCCTGGAAGTTGGGGTCGCGCATCACGGAGGTGCGCTCTTCGAGGGCTGCCACACGTGCAAAGCCCTCCGTGCCCTGACGGAACTGCTCAAGAATGTCCTCGGGGAGTGCGCCAATCTCATCTTTGAGGATGAGTAGTGCGTCATCGTATATTTTAGGGTCTATCATTTTTGATTATTACCTTATAAAGAATTTGTCGTCCTCGTTTTCGTCTTCGTCTTCGTTATCGTTTTCGTCTTCGTTATCGTTATCGTCTTCGTTTTAGAAAATAAACTTTTGTAGAAAGCGGCTATCGCCTTTATTCCTAACGGGTAAATGGCCTTGCAAATATCCTTCGTCTATTTGCACCCTTTCCCCTTTTAGGCATCGCTCCTACGGAGCTTCCCTTTCTACAAAAGAGATAAAGGCTTCGCATATAAAACCTACGGAAATAATCCGCTCATCGTTTCATCCTTCATCTCCTCATCCTTCATCGTTTTATAATACAATTTCTCTTTTGGTCTTCAAATCGTTATGCTGTATGAATCGGGGAGTGTCTTTCCCATCTCCACGGATTATCGTCACGTCATGCCCCGGGAGGTGCAGCGTGACCTTCGGGAAGAGCGGAGCCCCCACAGCGTATTCCAACGAGGCGGGACATACGGGATAGAAACCAAGGGCAGAGAATACATACCAGGCAGAAGTCTGGCCGTTGTCCTCATCACCGCAGTAACCGTCGGGGGTGGGGGAGTAGAGGCGGCGCATCACCTCGTTGATCCAATAACGGCCCTTCTCGGGATGGTCCGTGTAGTCATAGAGATAGAGCATGTGCTGCACGGGTTGGTTACCATGAGCGTACTGGCCGAAGTTCATAATCTGCATTTCGCGTATCTCATGAATCACGAAGCCGTAATAACTGTCGTCAAAGACGGGCGGCAGTGCCATCACACTGTCCAGCATCGCTTCAAAACGTTCCTTGCCGCCCATCAGTTCTATCAGTCCGGGAATGTCGTGGAACACGCTCCATGTATAATGCCAGGCGTTGCCTTCCGTGAAGTCGCCGCCCCATTTGAAGGGCGAGAACGTCTCCGGCCAACTGCCGTCTTCGTTGCGGCCGCCCATCAGGTTGTAGTCCGCGCGGAAGAGGTTGCGGTAGTTCTGTGCGGCATTCTCTAATGTGCGTATTTCCTTCTTCGGCCTGCCGAGAGACTTCGCCACTTGCAGGATGCACCAGTCGTCGTAGGCATATTCCAATGTGCGGGCGGCACTCTCGTTGATGCCTACGTTGCAGGGTACGTAGCCCAAGCGATTATAGTATTCAAAGCCCTTGCGGCCGCTGGCACTCTTGTCGAGGTAGGCGTTGCGGCCATGCAGTAAGCCTTCCATCAGACTTTTGCTGTCGGCCACGCGTATGCCTTTCACCCAGGCATCGGCCAGCACGGAGGCGGAGTTGTTGCCCACCATACAGTCGCGATGGCCGGGTGATGCCCATTCGGGGAAGAAGCCCGTCTCTTTGTAGCAACAGATGAGGCCCTCCTGCATCTCCAGCGAGCGCTCGGGATATACGAGGTTGAGCAGCGGCATAAGGGCGCGGAAGGTATCCCAGAAACCTGTATCGGTGTAGTAGGGGCCGGTGCACAGACTGCCGTCCTTCTGACTGCGGTGTATCTTATGTCCCTCCCTGTCAATTTCATAAATCATACGGGGGAAAAGCAATGCGCGATAGAGGCAGGAGTAGAAGGCCCCCCAAGCCCCCCTTTGGGGGGATGTTGCGGGTTGGGGGCTCTCCCCCGCTCGGAGAGCGGACTCTGCCCCTAAAGGGGGAAGATGGCGGCAGCCAGAAAGGGGCTGGGGAGTGGGGAGGGGGCTTACTTCAATCCGCCCCATCGTCTCGTTCCATACCTTCCGGCTCTCTTCCTTCACGGCCTCGTAGTCACGCTGACCTATTTCGCGCTCCATATTGAGCAGGGCCTGTTCCTCGGAAATGAAACTGCTCGCCGTGCGCACATAAGCCGTGGGGCTTGTACTTTTCAGTCTTACCACCACCACACTGTCACTCCTCTCGGCAATCTCCACAGGCCCACCCGTCTCTACGATAAAATAGCAGCAGAAATTCTCTGCCACGCCGCTGGAGTTATTCGTCGTAAAGCCACTGATGCGCCCTGTCTTCTCATCCACCTTCACCGCACGGCGTGAGCCCTGTTTGGGTTGTGTGTCCACCACGAGGTAATGCTCTTCGCAACCGTAGTTGATTCTGATGGCGGCGCAACGCTCGGTGGCGGTGAGGCTCACCTGTGTGTTGTGATCGGCAAGATATACGCTGTATTCATAGGGGTGTGCCGTTTCGGCCTTATGGCTGAAATACGCGGGGGCCTTCTCCGCCAGTGCACTGCTTGAGGGCATGATGGAGAAGTAGCCGTAGTCGCCCATCCACGGCGAGGGCTGGTGGGTCTGTTTAAGGCCTCGCAGTTGTTCGGCATCATAGCGGTATTGCCAGCCGTCACCGTTCTTACCCGTCTGGGGAGTCCAGAAGTTCATGCCCCATGGACGCGCCACGGCGGGATAGGTGTTGCCCGTGCTCAATGCGTAGGTGCTCTGCGTGCCCATCAGTGGATTAACGAGGTCGGCAAGGTCGCAACAGCCCGCCATGGCCGTAGTCCATGCCGTCAGCATCACTACGACTGTCATTTGCAGACGTTTCCGCACTTCTTGCAGAGTCTTCTCGTCAAGCATTTCGCCCAGAATATTCAGTATGCGTGTCTTCATACGCGCTTCTCCGGCCCGCACACCACTGACGTAGTCGTTGCGGGGCAGGGGAGAGGGGTGGAAATTACCGTCGGCCATATAGGAAATTATCAAATATGATTTTAATTCAAAAAAGCCTCGTGGCGCTATGCGACCCGAGGCTTCTCCTATATAATATATATAATGTCTATGTTGTCTTTATTTCAGGTTCACCTTGCGCACCACGTTGCCCACCTTTACGAAATAGAGCTTGCAGCCCTGCTGAGGTGCAAAGTTCTCCAGAGTCTGGTCAGCGTTGTTGATGTGCTCTTTGTAAACTTCCAAGCCAGTGATACTGTATATATATACAGTTTTGCCCTGTGCGTTCTGCACATGGATTTTGCCGTTCTCCACCGTAATCTGCGGTTCGTTCTGAATCGATATCTGGCTATTGGCTTCCATGGGGCTCTCGGCCAGCATCGTCATAGGCATAGCGCACACGGCGATAAGAATGATGAGTAGAGATTTCTTCATACTACTTGCTTTATTTCGGCGCAAAGTTACTTCTTTTTTCTGAACCGTGCAAGAAAATCGGCGAAAAAGTGCTCTTTCGGCTTTGTTTTTTCAACTTTTTTGCATTTTTCGCAGCCTGCGGGCGTTCTATACTTAATATTTGCCTTTTTAAGACCTTGACCTTGGTCTCTAGGCCATTCTCAATAATTCTCGTGCTGTGTGCCCCGGTATTCCTCGAAAAGTTCGAGACAGGCGTCGCGGTCTATCTGCACGAGATAGTCGCGCAACTGTTCGCGGCCGCCCATCAGCGTGTTGAACTTGTCGTCGCGGAAGCCTATGCTGTCGTTGTCGGCTATGGTGGCGCCGTAGTACACCTTATTTATATTAGCCCACATGCACGCGCACAGGCACATAGGGCACGGTTCCCCCGTGGTGTAGGCGTCGCAGCCGGAGAGGTCGAAGGTGTGTAGGCGCTCGCCTGCGGCGCGGATGGCCTGCACCTCGCCGTGGGCCGTGGCGTCGTTGTTGAGGAGCACGCGGTTGTGACCGCGCCCCACGATGATACCGTCTTTCACGATGACGCAGCCGAAGGGGCCGCCGTGTCCGTTTCGTATGCCGTCCTGAGCTTCTCGGATGGCTTCTTGCATATACTTATTCATGGTTTTTTATCTGTTTCAAGGCACAAAAATACGAAAAGTTTCCCATGTGACGCCCTTTTTCTTGCATATTTCTTTGCTTTTGCGTAATTTTGCAGCGAAATTCTGCATACAAACGTCAAAAAACGATTATAATGAAGCAAACAAAACTCCCCGACAACGCCATGCGGCCCCTTGCTCCTGGCGAAGAGTACGAACCGTTGATGCCTGCCAAGGCCAATCCCCGCGAAGTCACCGCCTGGTCCGTGGTGCTCGGCCTTTTGATGGCCGTAGTGTTCAGCGCCGCCACGGCCTATCTGGGCCTGAAGGTGGGCCAGGTGTTCGAGGCCGCCATTCCCATCACCATCATCGCCGTAGGCCTTGCCAGCGCCACGAAGCGCAAGGACCCTCTCGGTGAGAACGTCATCATCCAGAGCATCGGTGCCTGTTCGGGCATGATAGTGGCGGGTGCCATCTTCACGCTCCCCGCCCTTTACATCCTCCAGGCCAAGTTCCCCGGCGAGGACATCTCCGTGTCCTTCCTTGAGGTATTCCTCGCCTCCCTCCTCGGCGGTGCCCTCGGTATTCTGTTTCTCATCCCCTTCCGCAAGTACTTCGTTAAGGAGAAGCACGGCGAGTATCCCTTCCCCGAAGCCACGGCCAGCACGCAGGTGCTCATCAGCGGCGAGGGTGAAGGCTCGCAGGCTAAACCGCTCATCGTGGCCTCCGTCATCGGCGGTCTCTATGACTTCTGCGTGGCCACCTTCGGCACGTGGGCCGAAAACTTTACAAGCACCTTCGCCTCGTGGGGCGAGGCCTTTGCCATGAAGACGAAACTCTATTTTTCCTGCAACACCAGTGCCGCCCTTCTCGGCATGGGCTATATCGTAGGCTTGAAGTATGCCACGATTATCTGTGCCGGTTCCCTCCTTGTTTGGTGGATTGTCGTGCCCGCCATCGGCGTCTTCTGGCCCGACCTCACGGTGGCAGACGGCATCACGGCCGCCACTGCCTCGCCGCAGCAGATTTTCCAGTATGCCAAGAGCATCGGCATCGGCGCCATCGCCATGGCCGGCCTCATCGGCGTGTGGAACAGCCGCGCCGTCATCAAGAGTAGCTTCGGTCTCATCGGCCAGGTGTTCGGAAAGGGTGCAGCCGACCAGCATGTGGAGCGCACGCAGCGCGACATCTCCATGAAGGTCGTTGTCATGGGCATTCTCATCGCCCTGTGCGCCACCTTCCTCTTCTTCTATCTTGATGTCATGGCTCTCCAGAATGCCCCCCTCACGTTCACTGTCGTGGCCCTCGTCATCGTCTTCGTCATCGCTTTCCTCTTCACCACCGTGGCCGCCAACGCCATCGCCATAGTCGGCAGCAACCCCGTCAGCGGCATGACGCTCATGACGCTCATCCTCGCTTCTCTCATCATGGCCGCCGTTGGTCTTAAGGGAACGGGAGGCATGGTGGCCGCCCTCATTATGGGCGGTGTCGTCTGCACAGCTCTGAGCAGTGCCGGTGCCTTCGTTACCGACCTCAAGATAGGCTACTGGCTCGGCAGCACTCCTGCCAAGCAGCAGACCTACAAGTTCCTCGGCATTATCGTCAGCGCCGCTACGGCTGCCGGTGTCATCATGATACTCAACGAGGCCTACGGCTTCACGCCCGACAACAGCGATGTGATGGCTGCCCCGCAGGCCCGCGCCATGGCCGCCGTCATTGAGCCCCTCATGATGGGGCAGGGTGCCCCTTGGCTCCTCTACGGAATCGGTGCTGTCATCGCTCTCGTTCTCAATGCCTGCGGCATCAGCGCCCTCGCCTTCGCCCTCGGCATGTTCATTCCTTTGCAGCTCAATATTCCCTTGCTTATCGGCGGCGCCGTGCAGTGGTACGTCGGCACGCGCAGCAAGGAGGCCGAGGTGAACAAGGCACGCACCGAGCGCGGCACTCTCCTTGCCAGTGGCTTCATTGCCGGCGGCGCCCTCATGGGTGTGGTAAGCGCCGGCCTTACCTTTGCCGGTTTCAACGGCCAGATACAGGGCGGAGAATGGATGACAAGCTGCTACGGTCAGCTTCTCTCCCTCGCCTGTTACCTCATGCTCATAGCCTACCTCATCCGCGCCACGCGCAAGTAGGCTTTCGGCTCATTGCTTAGGATGCCGTCCCCAGGGTGTGAGTCCTGAGCGTACACTCATTTCCAGTTATCATTGGCGCAGTTGATTAAACGCAGCCTGTTTATAGCAAAGGGACACCCGTCGCGGTGTCCCTTTGCATTCTCTTTCATTAGCTTCTCCGAGTAAGAGGGGCTGCCTTTTCATGGAGGCGTAAAAAGCGTCCTGAAAACGTAACACTCATTGCTAATAACCATGTATAATCGCCTGCAATGTGCAAAAAACGTCCTTCTCACGTTTTTCTTCCCACTTTTCCCGCAAAACATTTGGTCAATTCAGAAATAAGTCGTACTTTTGCATCCGCAAACGCGAAATGGTACCTTGGCCGAGTGGCTAGGCACAGGTCTGCAAAACCTGCTACGGCGGTTCGATTCCGCCAGGTACCTCACAGAACTCCCGCCATCATGGTGGGAGTTTTTTTGTCGCTACTCCTTATATATAATAATAAGGGACGCCCATGCGGCGTCCCTTTATTATGGCGTGTTATCGTTTGAAGCGTGAAGTTTCCCCAACTTGGTGCTCAGAGGTGGGCTATGGGGGGAGAGCCCCTGTGGCAAAACCACAGGGCACACGGGGAGGAAACCGTGGAGAGACAGGGGAGGATAATGTGGCGCGGGGCTTACGAGCGGCTAATCTGCATACCTTCGGCAGAGAGGGACATCTCGATGAAGCGGGCGGTGGGGGTGATGGGGTTTTCGGTAAGGATGCGGCGGATGCGCATGGCTGCTTCGGGGTCCTTGGCCACCATATAGAGATACCCGCCGCCACCTGCTCCGGGGAGCTTGTAGCCGAGGCAGAGGTCATCGATACGCTGACAGAGCTGCTGCACGGCGGGGGGATTCGTTCCCGGGTCGAGGAGGCAGTTTTGCTCCCAGGTCTTGCGCACGAGGCGACCGTATTGTTGGGTGTTGCCGCGCTGCATGACTTCATAGAGTTCGTTGGTGTGCCGCTTCATATCGGCAAGGAGAGAAAGCGTCTTGGCATCGTTGAGGAACATGTTGCGCACGATTTCGGCGAGGATTTGCTTGGCCGTGCGGGTGATGCCGGTGTAGTACAGGAGATGGAGGGGCTTGTTCTCGGGACGCAAGAATATGGACTCGGGTATCCAGCGCACCACGGCGCTCTGGTTGAAGCCTGCCTCGGTCTGTATGAGTTTGACGCCGCTGAACACGCCGCCGTATTGGTCCTGCCAGCCACCGCCGGTGGTGAGGAGCTGTTCGAGGATGAGGGTGCGGTCGCAGATGTCGTGCCGGCCCCAGCCTAAACCGAGGAAATTGTTGAGGGCGCCGAGGACGGTGGCGGCGAGGATGCTGCTCGTGCCGAGTCCGCTGCCTGCGGGAATGGCGGCCATGAGGGTGATTTCAATGCCGCTGCCGAAGTCTTCAAGTTGCTTGCGGAGGGTGGGGTACTGCTCGGTGCAGAAACCGGGGGCGAAGCCGCAGAGGGCAAGGGCGGCCTTGGGGATGGAGAAGGGGGAACCTACCTTGTTGTATTGGCAGAGATCCTCGTAAGTGTGTATCTCCTCAACGGCGCCGAGGTCGATGCTGCGGCAGATGATGATGGGTCTTGCGCAGGGCTTGACATAGACCTGAAGGGGCGGTTGTCCGTTGAGCTCTATGGCGAAGTTGATGACGCTGCCGCCGGTGTAGAGTGAATAGGGCGGAGTGTCGGTCCAGCCGCCGGCGACGTCGATGCGGACGGGAGAACGGCTCCACACAATCTGGTCGGTGTGGGTGGTGGGCTGCGGTGTTACCTTTTTGCGGAAGGCTTCCATAGTGAGGCCTTCGCGCAGGAGCTCATAGGCTTTCGCGTTGTATGTGGCTTGCGCCGTGGAGTCCTTGGCGAGGAGGCTGCGGAACATGGCGTCGTGGATGCGCGTCATTAGCGCTGCGTCGGCGGGGAGAGGAGCAGGCTCTGCAAGTTGGTAGTCGCGAAAGAGGTTGGCCGTAACTTTGAGGTTGGTCTGATAGAAAACGGACTTCTGCCAGTTGCGGGCAAGAATGGGAAGGGTTTCGCGCTGAAGGCTTCTTCTTTGGGCGAAAAGGCGTCGGAGGTTGGCGTGGGCCGAGAGTTGGTCGGCGCTGAGGAACTCCGTTGCGGGAACGGCGGGAACGGGCACTTCTTCGGTGGTGGCGGCTATCATCCAGCGGAGCCACTGGCCTGCGGCTTCCACGTTGTCCAAAACGGGGAAGAGGGGCGCAGACTGTAGGTCGGTGTCCTGTGGCAAGGCAGCGAGATGGGCATGGGTGGCCTTGTGGGCTTCCAGCCATCGGGGCAGGGGCTGGCCGAGATAGAGCGTGGCCTCATTGGAGATGGCGCCGCGGAAGGCGTCGTCCCAGCCGTAGGGGCGCACGGCCCACTGCGTCTCGCCGATGGGCACGATGTCCACGCACTGGCCTTCGGCAAGCGTGACTGTCCAGTCGTTGTCGGGTACGCCGGTGACGACGTTGCGGCTGGTGAGTATCCAGCCCCCGCTGATGACGGAGTTCTCCACCCATACGTTGTGGTTGTGCTCGCAGGGACGGTTGGTTACCTTACAGTTTTGCGTGAAAAGGGAAGGGTGACGCTTCACGTGGCGCTGTATGATGTGGCGCTGGTCCTTCACTATGTTCTGAATGGCGAGGGTGGAGGAGAGGAGTTCGGGCGTGGTGCCGAAATGGTAGAATTCACCGCCGGGAAGGGGGAGTATGCGCACGGTGAGGGCGGCCAGCTCGTCGTCTTTCTGTGTGGGGTGCGCGCCGAGGCAGCAGCCGAAGGTGGAGTAGAGGTCGTAGAAGGTGAGCTCGCCCTTCTCGTTGACGCTGCGCTGGCGGAGAAGCGCCAAGGCTTTGTCGGAGAGTATCCACACGCCGATGTCCATCAGCGTGAGGTGGGTGGGCATGAGGCGGGCCTGCTCATCGGTGGCGGGCTTCTGGAGCATGAAGTCGAGCGTGTCGGGCGTTTCGCGATCCATGAGGAATGTGCCGTGGTGGGAGCAGAGTAAGGGGTCTGCCCATAGGCCGTAGCACACGACGTCGGCCTCCGGGATGTCTTGCAAAACCTCGGTGGCGCGGAGGAGCACGTCGCCGCTGACGATCATGGTGCGCAGTGACGACGGGGCCTTCTGCATGATTTTCTCATAGAGGGGCACCTGAAGGTCGAGGAGTGTCTGGTCGATGCGCTGGCCGCGCGTCCAACGGAAGACGGGGACGGGCGTGAGGACTTTGCCGGAGGAGGCGTAGCCGGGGAGACGGCGACTCTGGCCGCCGGCATGGATGAGGATGCACTTGTCATCGGGGGCGAGGAAACCGGCCCGCTCGGCCTCGTCGAGGAGCCATGTGGTGCCGCCGCCGGATCCTAATTTGGAGCCCACGGGGTCGCAGGTGCAGAAATACTCTTCGCGGGACAGACCGCTTATGTCGTGGAAAGACTCAACGAGGTTGGGGGGGAGGGAAAGGAGTTTCTTCATTGCGGTGAAGGGTGATAGGTGACTATATACTCCCGGCGGCAAAACCGCCGGGCACTCTGAGCTGAGGGGAGGGCGCTTCTGGTGAAAGCTTGCGGTGGATGGTTCTTGGGGAGGATGCTTCTGGTGAAGGCCCGTGGTGGGAGGCTATTGGGGAGGGCGCTTCTTATGAAGGCCCGTGGTGGGAGGCTATTGGGGAGGGGGCTTCATCATTTGTCATTGTGCGGGAGACCGCTGGCGATGACGGCGAAGGATTTTTCCATGGCCTCGTCGTCGGGGGCGAGGGGCTCATGGATGATGAGGCGGAGGGGATGGCGCTCCACGAAGAAGAAGCCCTTGCTGCGCGGCAACACCTGGAAGGAACCGTCGATGGTGATGGGCACGAGGGGGAGGCCTATCTGGCGGGCCAGCATGAAGGAGCCTTTCTGGAAAGGCTGCACCTGACCGTCGGGGGTGCGGGAACCTTCGGGGAAGATGGCCATAGAGGAACCGCCTTGCAGGGCTTCGCGAGCGTCCTTGATGGTTTGCACGAGACCGTGACGGCTGGCCTTATCGACGAAGATGAAGCCCGCCTTCTCGCAGGCCCAACCCACGAAGGGAACACTGCGGAGCGACTTCTTCATCATCCATTTGAAAGGACGATGGAGGTAGCCGGCGATGAGGAAGATGTCGAAGGCGCCTTGATGGTTGGCTATGAAGACATAACTCTTGCCGGGCTTGATGTTGCTGCGGCCTTCCACCTTGACGGGGAGCATGAGGAGGCAGCAGATGCCGACGCTCCAGATGCGCATGGGCCAGTAGCCCCAGAAACGCTGGCTGCCGAGCATGCAGCCTATGCCTGTGGTGAGGCTTATGATAAGCGTGAGGAGAAGTCCGAGGGGGAGGGCTATCAGTAGTTGGTATGTGCGATAGAGGGCTTTCATATTTTGGAACCCCGGCGGCTAAACCGCCGGGCGCTCTGAGCTGAGGGGTGAAAGGGAAGGGCTGCCAAGAGGCGGGAGGAGCTATCTTCCGATGAATGTTACGGCCTGACCGAGGGTGCGCTCGTCCATGATGTGGCCGCGGTTGAAGAGGAGGCGGCCGTTGACGTAGGTCTGATCCACGCGCCAGTGGAAGACATGACCCTCAAGGGGGCTCCAGTTGCAGCGGGAGAGAATCCTGTTGGGCGTGAGCGTCCAGGGAGAACGGGGGCGGAGCACCGCGATGTCGGCCTTGTAGCCTTCGCGCAGGTAACCGCGATTTTCTATGTGGAACAGGCGGGCGGGGTTGTGGCACATGAGGCGCACGAGGCGCTCTATGCTGAGCACGCCTTCGTCCACGAGGTCGAGCATGGCGGGCAGGGCGAACTGTATCATCGGCATACCCGATGCGGCCTGTGCGCCGCCTTTCTTCTCGGCGAGGAGGTGGGGGGCGTGGTCGGTGCCCACGGTGTAGATGCGTCCGTCGTTGAGGGCGGCACGCAGGGCGTCGCGGTCGGCGCGCGTCTTGACGGCGGGGTTCACCTTTATGCGGGTGCCGAGGCGGGCATAGTCCTCATCGCAGAACAGGAGGTGGCCCACGCAGGCCTCTGCCGTGATGCGCGGGTCATCGGGGCGGAAGAGGTCGAGCTCTTCCGCCGTGGAGATGTGGGCTACATGCAGACGCACGCCGGTCTCTTCGGCCAGTGCCACGCACTTCTTCGTACTGCGCAGGCAGGCTTCGGCGGAGCGGATGGCGGGATGCTCGCCCACGGGGACGCAGCCCTCTCCGTATCGCTCGATGGCGTGCTTCATGTTGCGTTTTATGAGGATGTCGTCTTCGCAGTGGGCTACCACGGGCACCTTGGCCTGCTCGAAGATGCGGCGGATGTGCTCCTCGGCGTCCACGAGCATGCCTCCCGTGGAGGAACCCATGAAGAGTTTTATGCCGCACACGTCGCCGTGGCGCATGTGGCGGAGTTCGTGGCCGTTGTCGGGGGTGGCGCCCATGTAGAGGCCGAAGTTGGTGTGCATCTTGCCGGTGGCGAGTTGCAGGCGCTCGTTCCAGCGTGCGCGGTCGGTGGTCTGCGGCACGACGTTGGGCATGTCGAATACCGTGGTGACGCCGCCCGCCACGGCGGCGCGGCTTTCCGTGTCCATGTCACCCTTGTGCGTCAGACCCGGGTCGCGGAAGTGCACGTGAGTGTCGATGACGCCGGGGATGAGGTAGCACCCCGTAGCGTCGATCACGGTGTCGCAGGGTATTTCGGGCTGACGGTCGGCGCCTTCGAGGATTTCCTCGATGCGGTCATCTACGATGACGAGTGCTCCAACGTATTGCCGTTCCTCATTGACGAGGGTGGCGTTCTTTATGAGGGTTCTGTAGTGCAAGGCGAGAGAATTGTGAATTGTGAATTGTGAATTATGAATTATGAGCGGGGTTTCCGCGCTTTTGGCTTATTCAGGCGCAGCCTTATCACGCCGAAGAGCGCCTCGCTGAAGATACCGCCGCTCATCTTGCTCGTGCCCAACTGGCGGTTGACGAAGATGACGGGCACCTCCTTCACCTTGTAGCCCAGACACAGGGCGGTGTATTTCATCTCAATCTGGAAGGCGTAGCCCTTGAAGCGGATGGCGTCCAAGTCGATGGCTTCCAGCACCTCGCGGCGGTAGCACACGAAGCCCGCGGTCGTGTCGCGCAGCTTGATGCCGAGCACCGTACGCACGTAGGCCGAGGCATAGTAACTCATAAGCACGCGGCCGATGGGCCAGTTCACGACGTTCACGCCCGAGATGTAGCGGCTGCCCACGCTCACGCCGTATTCCTCGTCGTGGCAGGCGGCATAGAGCTTGGGCAGGTCGTTGGGGTCGTGGCTGAAGTCGGCGTCCATCTCTATGATGTAGTCATACTGGTGCTCGATGGCCCATTTGAAGCCGGCAATGTAGGCCGTGCCGAGGCCCAGCTTGCCGCTGCGCTCCATAAGGAAGAGGCGGTCTTGAAACTCGCCGGCCATGAGGCCCTTCACGATGTTGGCCGTGCCGTCGGGGCTGCCGTCGTCAATCACGAGAATGTTGTACGTGTGGGGGCCGAGGGAGAGGACGGCGCGGATGATGGCTTCGATGTTCTCACATTCGTTGTAAGTGGGGATGAGAACGATGCTGTCGCTGGTATTCATGTGGCAATTGTGGCGGGAAATGTCCCTATTATTATTTTATAGGTGCAAATTTACAAAAAAAATCACAAAAAATGCCTCTGTTCCGAATTTTTTACGTAATTTTGCCATGAAAAATTAATAAATGCCTTATGAAAAAAGTTTTTTTGACCCTTATTGCAGTTTTTTGCACCCTCACGGCCTGCGCCAACAGCAACGCCCGCCCCGATGCCCCCAAGACTGAAGACGAACTCCTCGCCCAGTGGACCGCGCGACTGGACAGCCTCTCGAAAATCATCGATGCAGCTGCCTCCGACCAGAGGGAGCAGGCACTGAAAGCCTATGAGGACGCCGTCCTCCAGTGCTGCCGCGAGAATATGCAGAGCACCTTCCCCGGTGAACTGCTCCTCAAGAACGGCTTCACCGTCAACCACGCCGAACTGGCCAAGCTCGCCGAGCAGAATCCCAAGTGGATTACCGAAGGCAAGCTCGTCCGTATTAAAGAGCGCGTCCTGGCGTGGAAGTCCCGCACCATCGGCGCACCCGTCACCGATTTCGTCATGGCCGACACCACCGGCACCGAACGCCACCTGAAAGACCTCATCCAGCCCGGCCACTGCACGCTCATAGACTTCTGGGCATCGTGGTGCGGCCCCTGTCGCGCCGACATGCCCGAGGTTAAGGCGCTCTACGAAAAGTACCACGCCAAAGGCTTCGACATCATCGGCGTCAGTCTCGACGCCAAGCGCGAAGCATGGGTGAACGCCATCAACACAGTGGCGGGCGGACTTCCCTGGCAGCATATCAGCGACCTCAAGGGGTGGGATTCCGTAGGCGCCACCACCTATGGCGTAATGTTCATCCCCTTCACCATTTTCGTCGGCCCCGATGGAAATCTCGTGGCATACGATATGTCGGACGACAAACTGAAATCCATACTGAAGGAATACTACGGCGAGTAATCTTTTGACAGACAAACGCTAACGCGAAACTTATAAGAGTTTTAGTATAGCCGGTTTCAGCGCGAACCGCTTCCCATTTCGTGAAGCGGTTTGCGCCATTTTTTTTCCCTTGTTCCGACTTGCTGAAAACTACTTCCCATTTAATTTGAACTAGTCCTCTTTTAATTTGAACTAGTCCTCTTTTAATTGCAACTAGTCCCCTTTTAATTCGCACTAGTCCTCTTTTAATTCGCACTAGTCCTCTTTTAATTTGAACTAGTCCTCCTTTAATTGCAACTAGTCCTCCTTTAATTCGCACTAGTCCCCATTTAATTGCAAATAGTTCTCTTTTAATTGCAATAAGTTCCCATTTAATTCGCACGATTTCTCCTATAGCGCGCGCTACTTCTCCTTTAGTGTGAAAAAGTCCTCTTTTTTCTTGAAATTGTTCCCTTTTACGCGGAATTTAATGCCCGCAAGTGCGCACTAAAAGGGAAGAAGCACGAATTAAAAGGGAAGAAGTGCGCACTAAAAGGGGAGAAGTGCGTGCTAAAAGGGAAAATGATTGGGCTTTGGCTGGGAGCCAATACAGCGAACGAAGAGAGCGATGAGTAACCCGGGACGAAGTCTCGGGTACGTGCAGCCCCATGCCTGGCTGGAAGCCAGTACCTTGGGAGAGGGACTTGCGGCGTCCGGTCAGGAGGTACTGGCTTCCAGCCAGGTCGTAAGAGCGGGAGCCGGGTTCCCGAGACTTCGTCCCGGGTTACTCAAAGTGGAGGCTTCCAGCCTTATCTTCCTAATAATGTTACTCACAGTATATGCTTCCAGCCTCATCTTCCTAATAATGTTGCTCACAGTGGAGGCTTCCAGCCTCTTCTCTCTATGACCCGTTCTGGTGATGAAATTCTTATCAGCCTTTCGGCGCTTTTCGTGTGCGCGTATGCGCGTTTTTTATAAAGATGAGTAGATAAAAGAGGAGTGAAAGCAGTGAAAATATTGAAATAAAAGGCCTCCGGGCTTGCTAATGTGCGAAAAAAACTGTAACTTTGCAGCGCAAATATAAATATGGTATTATGACCATTAGGGAAGCTGTTGATGCCCTTGAACGGTTCGCACCACTGTCCCTACAGGAAGACTACGACAATGCCGGCCTTCAAGTAGGACTAACAGACGCGGAAGCCTCAGGGGCATTGTTGTGTCTTGACGTTACCCCCGCCGTGGTGGACGAGGCCGTTCGCCGTGGGTGCAATCTCATCGTGAGCCATCATCCGCTGATTTTCCGCGGACTGAAGCAGGTGTGCGACCAAAACATGGTGGCCCGCTGCGTAGCGGAAGCCGTGCGCAAGGGCCTCTGCATCTATTCCGCCCACACCAATCTGGACAATGCCGCCGGCGGAGTGAACTACGAGATAGCGCAGCGCCTCGGTGCCGCAGTGGAGGACTGGCTCCTGCCCCTTCCCGGCGGGCAGGGCGGCAGCGGCGTGGTGGCCGTGCTGCCAAAGGCCGAGGAGCCTCTGGCGTTTCTCCGGCGCGTGAAGGAGGTGTTCGGCATCCCGCACCTCGCCGCCAACGCGGGGCCGCAGCATCCCGTGCAGCGCATCGGCATCTGCGGAGGCGCCGGCGACTTCCTCACCGACGATGCCGTGAAAAAGCATTGCGACTGCTTCCTCACCGGCGAGATGCACTATCATCAGTACTTCGGCTATGAGGACAAGCTCTGGATAGGCGTGATGGGTCACTACGAGAGCGAGCACTTCACCGTCCAGCTCCTCCACCGCCTCCTGCAAGAAGCCTGCCCGGGACTTCCGCTCCACGATACCGCCGTAGTGACAAATCCCATACAATGGCTCTAACAGGCCGGCTCCACGAAATAAAATTCCTGCAAAACAACTTTTCAACAAAAAATATATGGCAACAAAAAAATCCATCACCGAGGCTACCGTTGAGTCAAAGCTCAAGACCCTCTACAACCTTCAGAAGATTCTCTCTGAAATCGACAACATCAAGACCCTTCGCGGCGAACTTCCCCTTGAGGTGCAAGACCTTGAAGACGAAATCACGGGTATCACCACCCGCCTGAACAAGTACGAAGAGAAACTTGCCACCTTGCAGAAGGACATTACCTACAACGAAGCCAAGATTTCCGAGAGTCAGGCCACCCTTGCACGTTACAAGGAGCAGATTGACAACGTCAGCAACAACCGCGAGTATGACGCTCTTACCAAGGAGATAGAGTATCAGGAACTCGAAATTCAGCTCTACAACAAGAAAATCCGCGAGGCCAAGCACGACATTGAGCGCTACAACGAGGACTATTCCAACAGCCGCCAACTGCTCGACGAGCGCCGCGGCGACCTGGAGCTGAAGAAGAGCGAACTCGACGAAATCGTCAGCGAGACACGCTCCGAGGAGGAAAAACTCCGCGAGAAGGCCAAGAACCTTGAGCTCGGCGTGGATCCGCGTCTGCTCAGTGCCTACAAGCGTATCCGCAAGAGCTCCCGCAACGGTCTCGGTATCGTTTACGTGGAACGCGACGCCTGCGGCGGCTGCTTCAACAAGATTCCGCCCCAGCGCCAGCTCGACATCCGCATGCGCTCCAAGATTATCGTCTGCGAATACTGCGGCCGCATCATGATAGACCCCGAACTCGCCGGCGTGGAAGTGAAGACCTCCAACGGCGAAGAGAAGCCCAAGCGCCGCAGCCGCAGAAAGAAGACGGAGGAATAAACCATCGCAGGATTATTAATCGTTGATCAATCGGCGTAAGTGACTCTCGTCATCGACATCGGCAACACCTCCGCGAAGTATGCCCTCTATCGCGGGGAGCGCCTCGCGCATTTTGAGCGGATTACGGGCAGTTGGGCCACAACCCTGTCCCACATCGTCGCAAACTTCGGCACGCCGGAGCGCGTCCTCATCAGCAACGTGGCAGGGCCGCAACCCGAACTCGAGGCCGTACTGGACAGCCTGCGCATGGAGGCCCAGTGGCTCACGTGGCAGACGCCCGAGGCCCAGCGCTTCTTCAACGGCATCCCCGAGGGGCTCGGTGCCGACCGCCTTGCCGCCGACGTGGCCGCAAGGGTGATGGCGCCGGATAGCGACGTGCTCGTGGTGGATGCAGGCACCTGCCTGACGTTCGACCTTATCCGTGCCGACGGCCAATACCTGGGTGGAAGTATCTCGCCCGGGGCGTGGTTGCGCCTCAAGGCTATGCACGACCACACGGCCGCCCTCCCGCTTATCACTCCACAGGGCGACGCCCCCGTAATAGGCACCGACATCTTCACGGCCATGCGTGGCGGTTGCGTCAACGGGATGCGATGGGAGATAGAGGGCTATGTGCGCCACCTGCTGCAGAACGGCTATCCTCATCTCCGCGTGTTCTATACCGGAGGTGACGACTTGCAGCTGGCCGCCGACGTTGATGCCTGCGTAATCCGTAATCCTTACCTCATCTTCCTGGGCCTGCTCGCCATCTATGACTGATTATCCACCGCTCAGCCTGCCTCCCTTTGATATCAAGGTGAGGACTACGCCGGAAGGCCGCGATGTCTTCGACCCGTTGCGGCGCCGGTGGGTGCGGCTCACGCCTGAAGAATGGGTGAGGCAGCATTTCTGCAACTACCTCGTGCATCACAGAGGCTACCCCGCCACAAGTTTGGGCAATGAGGTGGGAGTGAACGTCGGGGGCGTCAGTCGCCGCTGCGACACACTCCTTTATCGTCGCGAAGGAGCCGCGCCGCGTATGATTGTGGAGTACAAGGCACCCGGCATCCCCATCACTGAGAGCGTATTCACGCAGATACAGAGCTATAACAGCGTGCTGCGCGCCGACTATCTCGTTGTGAGCAACGGCCTGCAGACATTCTGCCTCCACATGGACTATGTCGCGCAGCAGGCCAACTTCCTGCCGGAAGTGCCCGCCTATTCCGAGCTGCAATGATAGCCCTCCGCGCAAAATATCAAGCCTTAGGCACCTCAAGTCTTCGCTACTTATGGCCGAGACTTGGGGTGCTTCTCGTTTTGTTCGGATTAGCTTGCGGACTGTATGGACAAACGTCGCAGGCCATCCCATTTAGGGAAGAGTACATCACGTGGGAGGAGTTCCTTGAGGAGTTTTTCGCTGCGCCGAGTGAGGAAGATGAAACGGAGGAGGAAGCAACGGCTGCGCCCGATGAGGCACTCATTCAGGAACTTGAGCAACTCCACGCCCAGCCTCTCAACGTTAACGCCCTGCAGCGCGAAGACCTCCTCCGTATCCCGTTTATGGAAGAGGCCGCCGCCGATTCGCTGCTGGCCTATCGCGAACGCAAGCACGGCTATCTCCTTACGCTCGGTGAACTGCAGTACGTGCCCGATCTCAGCCACACCCTCCGCCGCTGGCTCTCGCTGTTCCTTTATGCGGGCGAGCAGATGCCGACCGACAAGGAAGCCCAGCGGCCCAACCTCTGGCGTGAGGGCCGTCATGAAGTGCTGACCCACTTCACGCTGCCCCTCTATCGCATGGCGGGCGACGTGAAGCACACTGCGGAACAGGCCGCGGCCAGCACCAACAAATACTTTGAAGGTCTTCGTTGGGCCAACACCACGCGCTGGCAGTACTCCTGCGGCCAACAGCTCGCCTACGGCCTCACCTTTCAGAAGGACAGTGGCGAACCTTTCGGCACGCGGGGTAGCAATACGTACCCTTTCGACCACAACGGTGCCCACTTCTTTCTCCGTCCCGCCGACAAACCCTTCCAAATCGCCGCCGGCGATTATCAGATGCGCTGGGGCCAGGGGCTTGTGGTGGGCGGAAGCGGCCGCCAGTCGCTTTCGGCGCTCGAAAGCAGTATGCCTATGGCGCGTCCCCGCCTTTCGGCTCATGCCTCCCCCGATGAGGGGCGATATTTGCGGGGAGCCGCTGCCACCTATGCTCTTCCGCTCAAGGCAAGTCGTCCTCTCACGCTTCATCTTGCCGCCTTCGCCAGTTACCGCCATATAGACGGCCGCGCGGTGGGCGACACGCTTACTTCTTTCAAGACCGACGGCCTTCATCGCACACTCAGCGAACTCTCCCGCCGCCGCACCGTGGGTCTCCTCGTGGGCGGAGCGCACATCGCCTTGGAGGGACGCTTCCGTCAGAACGGCATCTGGCAGGTGGGTGTCGGTGGTGCGTGGGCCCATTATTCCAAAGTCGTATGGCCAGCCGAGAAAGAATACAACCGCTACTGGCTGCGCGGTCAAAAAGCCGCCGGCGCTTCAGTGGATTATGCCCTTCGTTACAAGCGCTGGAGTGCACAGGGAGAACTGGCCTTCGACCGTGAGGGCCATCCCGCCACTATTCACACCTTGCGCCGGCATTATGGTACGCGCGGCGCATGGTATATGCAGTTGCGGGCTCTCTCGCCGCGCTATGTGTCGCCTTATGGTTCCACGCTCGCAGCCACCACAGCCTCCCATCTGCAAAACGAACTGGCCCTCGTCCTCGGCGGCCGCTATCTTCCCGTGGAGCGCGTGCTCCTCGAGGGCTATGTGCAAGGCTACCGCTGGCCGCGCCCGATGTACCGCGTCAGCGCTCCCTCGGGTGGCGTGGAGGCACAGGTGCGCGCCACTTTCTCTCTTTCCGGCGGCACGGCCGGCTATGGTGATAACGACCTCCTCGTTCAATATCGCCTGCGCACCAAACAACGCGACGTCACCGGCACCGACTTGCAGGAAAATATCGGCACACATAAGTTTCGTCTGCAATGGAACACCCATTTCGGCTCCGTAAACTTCCATCTCATAGGCGACGGCACCGCCTTTTGCTCACAAACCGCGGCAGTCCAGTGGGGCGGCATGCTCTCCTCGCGCGCAGAATGGAAGAAAGGCAAAGCCCCTCTGCCGTACGACCGCAGTTTGAGCGCCCGCGCCGCCGCCAAGCGGGAGGGCATCAAGGATCTCGTGAAGGTAGGCGGCCTCCTGAGCCTTTATTCCTCGAAAAGTTACGAAGCCCGCTTGTCAGCCTACAGTCCGCACCTGCGCCATGCTGCTTCCTCCCTTTCTTTCCAGCATAGCGGAGTGGCCTGCACGCTCATGGCCGAATATTCCCCGCTTCGCTGGTTGCAAATGGGCGTTCAAGGAAATTATCAATATCTTTTCCACGGCGACACCTTCGGCTCTGGCCTCACGGCTGTTAATTCCTCCTCGCGCTTCGCTCTTCTTCTTGAAGCGAGACTGGTGTTTTAGGGAGTCGCCGCCTTATTTCTTGGCGCAGCCAACAAGACGAACCTCATTCGGCTTCGCCGAGAAATATCTCCGCCTCCGGCGGGAAATAGCCTGCCCCTTCGGGGGAAATAGCCTCCTTAATTATTTCCAAAAACAACTATTTCCGGCGCAGCCGTTTTTATTTCTTGGCGCAGCCAACAAAGAGAGCCTCATTCGGCTTCGCCGAGAAATAGTGCGGCTTCGCCGGAAATAAATTTTTAAGGAAATAGTATTTAGAAATATTTCCCGCGAAGCGGCATATTATTTCCCGCCCGCAGGGCGGCTCTATTTCTCGGCGCCAGCCGACAAAAAAACATCCCTCGCAAACCCATGTTTTCTTTCATGTTTTCGCCTCCCAAGATTTTTTCCTAATT